>JAGQOG010000387.1 GCA_020427695.1 Phycisphaerales bacterium | reverse complement strand
TGTGGAGCGCACCGACCTCGCTGCGCACCAGGACGCGGGCGTCGATGCGAAGGCCGAGTCGGTCGATGTCCGCTTGGGCCATGAGTACGACGTCCCGGCGCTCCTGGCCGCGGTAGTAGTCGTCGTCCTCGTAGACCACCGTGTTGAACTGCCCCTCGGAGCGGATGGTCATGAGGATCAGCGCGTCCGGCCCGGCCGCGTGCAGGTCGGGCAAGGGCACGCAATGGAAGCGGGCCCGGCCGGTTGGCGTTGCGAAGCGCGGTTCGCGGAACACGCGTCCGCCGATCTCGAACTCGCGCCGCGTACGGTCGATCTCGGTGATCGCCTCGTATCCCGGGATGATCCGCCCGATCGCCTCGCGGATCAGCGTGTGGTGGCGGAGCTCCTCCCAATCGATGGGACCCTCGTTGCCGAGGATCCGCTGGGCGAGGCTGGCGGTGATGTCCGTCTCGCTCCGCGGTCCGTCGTCGCCTTCGCCGAAGCGTTTGATGCCGCCATCGCTCATCCGCACGAAGTTGAACATCGACTCCTGCGTCGTGGGTTCGTGCTCCTCGTCCCGAGCGAGCACCGGCAGCACGATCGTCTCCCGTCCGCGGCCCCAGGCGTGTCCGGTGTTCAGGGTCGTGCTGAGGTACACCACGAGGTCGATGCGCGCGAGGGCCTGGGCCGCGAAGGTGGCGTCCGGATTCGAGCCGAAGAGGTTTCCGCCCAGGCACACCGCAGCGCGGATGCGTCCGGCGGCCGCCTGCTCCATGCACTCGAGCGTGTCGAAGCCGCGCGTGGTCGGAAGCACGATCCCGAAATGGCTCTGGAGCCGCTCGAACACGGCTTCCTTGAGCTTCGGGGTGACACCCATCGATCCCACGCCCTGCACGTTCGAGTGTCCGCGCATGGGGAGGAGGCCGGAGTGGCTCCGCCCCACCATGCCGCGCAGCAGGGCGAGGTTGCCGATCGCCTTCACGTTGTCCACGCCGTGGGCGTGGTGCGTGATGCCCATCGTCCAGCAGAAGACGGCGGACTGAACGCTGCCGTACAGACGGGCCAGCCGCTCCATCGTGGCGCGGTCCACACCGCTGTCGCGCTCGATGCGCGTCCAGTCCGCCGCCTCGACCGATGCGAGCCACTCCGCCGCGCCTTCCGTGTGGGCGTCGATGAACGCTTGGTCGGCGGTGCCTTGGGCCAGCACCGCCTTGGCGATTCCCGTGAGGAGTGCGGCATCGCCGCCGATGTGCGGCTGGATGTACTCGTCGGCGATCTTCGAGCCGAAGAGCAGGCTGCGGGGATCGCTGGGCACGCGGAAGTTGACGAGACCCACTTCTCGCAGCGGGTTGACCACCACCACCCTTCCACCGTGCCGCTTCAGGTTGACGAGCGTGCGCATGAAGCGCGGATGGTTGCTGGAGGGATTGCCCCCGATCAGGAAGAGCAGCTTCGTCTTCTCCACGTCCTCGAGCGTGACGGTGGCGGTGCCGCTCCCGGTGATGCTGGCGAGGGCCACGCCGGACGCCTGGTGGCAGTAGTACGAGCAGTTGTTGACGTTGTTGGTGCCGTACAGCCGAGCCATCAGCTGCAGCAGGAACGCCGCCTCGTTCGAGCTGCGCCCGCTGAAGTAGAAGAAGGACTCGTCGGGTGCCGTCGCCTTGAGCTTGACGGCGATCCGGTCGAGCGCCTCGTCCCACCCGATCTCGCGGTAGTTCTGGTCGAGCGGTCCCGCCATGATCGGCGCGGCCAGCCGTCCCGCGTGCTCGAGGTCTCGGGAGGAGAATCCCCGCAGCTTGTCCAGGTTGAAGTCGGCGAAGAAGTGCGGCTGGATTCGCCCCTGCATGTCCGCGGCCATCGCCTGGATCGACTTCTTGCACACTTCGGGGAAGCTGCCGGTCTCGTTCACCATCCCACCAAGCTGACCGCCCATGCCGAGCGCGCAGGTCTTGCACGCGTTGCGGCTGCGCATCGCCCGCCAGGTCTTCCAGAGACCGCCCGCCTCCCAGCTCTTGCGGAGGACGTACAGGATGGCCGGCCAGCCGCCGCCGGAGTTGGGGAGGTTCATGAGTGGAGCGTATCGCGCTCGAGTCGGCGGCGGCAGGCGTGCCCGCTGCAGCCGAGCCGCCCCGGCCAGCCACCCGACGGCTCGGTGGTGCCGTACCATCACGGCCCCCGCCGACCATGAAGTCGCACCTGACCATACGCAACCTCACGCCGATCATTGGGCTGCTGCTGTTCAGCGCCGCGGCGTACCTGATCTACCGCGAGCTCCGTGTGCACGGCTGGCGCGAGATCCG
>JAGQOG010000386.1 GCA_020427695.1 Phycisphaerales bacterium | reverse complement strand
TCAAGGTGCCCGGCGGGCACCGCGCGCAGGTCCATGGAAATCAGCCTGGCCGGCTCGAGGGTCCCCTCGGCGATCGCGTCCAACCCGGGATCCGGCTCGGGATCGCGAAGAACGGACGCCTCGACCAGCGCGGCCAACGGCCCGGGCAAGCCGGACCGGCGAAGCAGTGCGGCGACCGGGACCGCGTGCGGCGGCGCCGTGTGGCAGACAAGGTCGATCATCGGAAGCTCCCCCTGCAGTTGGGCGAAGGCCCACCCCACGCGCGGTGCACCCTACCAACCTGCGCGGGCAAACGCGAGATCGATCGGGAATCGGCTGGACCGAGGCCCGTGCGGCGTCGCCTCGTTCCACGCGGCGGGCGCCTACCGTCCTGTCGCTCATGCGCCTCCGTCGCCTCCTGTCGTTCGTCGCCGTCGGCGGGCTCGCGATTGCCGCGAGCGGCGCGGGATCGACAACGGATTCGAAGATTCCGAACGCCGATCCAGCGCCCAGCGCCGCCGCCCTCCGCGCGTGGCACGACCTGCTCGGCACCGAGCCGCACGTCGCCGGCACGCCCGGGGATGCCCGCGAGATCGATCGTCTGCGCATCGCATTCGAGTCGCTCGGACTCGAGACCACGGTGCACGACATCTTCCCGCTGCTCGCGCGCCCGGTGGACGCATCGCTCGAGATCGTCGGTTCCGAGCGGAACGCCTCGGCCGGCGGCCCGATCGATGCCACGGAACGCGGAGCCCGCCGCGGCATCGTGCCGCTCGGCTTGCGGGAACGGAATCTGGTCGAGGACCCCGCCACGGCGCACCCGGATCTCACCTGGGGATGGAATGCCTACAGCGCCAGCGGCGACATCGAGGCGGAAGTGGTGTACGCGAACCTCGCACGCGCCGAGGACTTCCGCCGTCTGCGCGAGCTGGGTGTCGATGTCCGAGGCAAGATCGCAGTCGCCCGCTACGGCGGCGGGTTCCGCGGCGGCAAGGCGCGAGCGGCCGAAGACGCAGGCGCGGCGGGACTGCTGCTCTTCCTCGATCCCGGCGACGTGGGCGAGAAGCGGGGCCCGACCTATCCCGTCGGCGGCTGGGCGAACGACACGTGCATCCAGCGCGGCAGCATCCTGTCGCTGCCGTATCCCGGGGATCCCCTCACGCCGAACACGGAAGCGACGCGCGACGGACCACGACTCGACATCGCCGAGGTGGCGCTGCCGCGCATCCTCGTCCAGCCGATCGGCTACGGCGCCACCGCGGAGATCCTCTCCCGCATGGGGGGCGCGCCGGCGCCCGACGACTGGCAAGGCGGGCTTCCCGCGACGTACCGCCTCGAGGGCGGTGCGGGACTTCGACTGCGCCTGCGCGTCGAGCAGGCACGAACGATCGCCAAGACGTCGAACATCGTGGCCTCGATTCGCGGTTCGACGATGCCGGAGGAGCTGGTCATCGTCGGCTGCCATCACGACGCCTGGGGATTCGGCGCGGCCGATCCGCTGGCGGGAACGATCGTGCTCCTCGAGTGCGCCCGCGCGATGTCGGAGGCGGCGGCGGCCGGCTCGCCGCCGGCGCGAACGATCGTGTTCGCGGCCTGGGGCGCGGAGGAGTTCGGAATGATCGGCTCCACGGAGTGGGTGGAAGCGAACGCACCGGTGCTCGCGGCCCGCGCCGTGGCGTACATCAACCTCGACATGGCCGCCATGGGGCCGTCGTTCGGAGCGCGGGCCTCGCCCAGCCTCGGACCTGCCGTGCTGGCCGCGATGAATCGGGTTCCGCAGGCGCGACGTCCCGGGATCACCGTGCTCGAAGACTGGACGAAGCGTTTCGGCGCGGAGGCGATGCCGCCGGTGACGGGTGGGGGTTCGGATCACGTCGGGTTTCTGTGCCACCTTGCCGTTCCGTCGTGCGAGCTCTCCGCCGGCGGCAGTCGCGGCACCAGCTACCACTCGAACTACGACACCCTGAGCTGGTACCGGATGGTGGTCGGCGACGACTACGAGCCGGCCCTGATGGTGACGCGCGTCGCCACGGCCCTCGTGGAGGAGCTCGCGGAACGCCCGCGCATCCCGCTCGATCCGAGCCGCTATGGACCTGCCATCCGCGCCGCCGCGCGGCGGCTGGCCGAGAATCCGATGTTCGCCGACCGTTCGCTGGAGACCGCGGAACTGGAACGCGCCTGCGACCAACTGGAAGCCGCGTGGCAGATGTTCCTGGCAGCGGAACGGGACGGCCGGCTCGACGATCGCGCGGCCAACGAGGCGCTGATCCGGGCCGAACGAGCGCTTCTGGTCCCGGCGGGCCTCTCGGGCCGACCCTGGTTCCGGAACGCCTTCGTCGCCACCGCCAATGAGAACGGCTATTCCGCCATCGTGCTTCCGATGGTGGCGGAGGCGGTGCGAGACGGGGATTCGGACCGGGCGATCGCGGCCGTCGGAAGCCTGGCCGATGGCGTCCGCGCCATGGCCAAGGAACTGACGACCGCTGGGTCTCGTTGAACGTCGCGGCGCGTGGTTTCCGGACCTACTCGTGGACACCTCCTGCTGCTCCCGAACCATGGAATTCCCTTGTCCCTCCGATGGGAGAGGGATATCTTCAACCCGATCCCAAGGCTCGCCGACGCCTCATCACACCCGACGATCCCGCTTCGGGTCGGTTTCCCGAGGGGTCGAGCCAGCCTTCCTGAGCCCTCGATGGCCATCGGGCAGCAACCATGGACCATCGTCGGCGTCCAACCCCTCTGTCCACCGGAGCCGGATGTCCCCGGTCAGGTGCGGCTTGTGCAGCGCACGGATGACGATCCATCTCCGCCTTCCTTCGTCTCCACTCTCGACACCGTGTCCCCCACCCTCCAGAGGAACACCCCCCACATGAGCCTCACCAAGACCTTGGCATGCATGGCCGCGGTCGCCGTCACCGGCGCCGCAATGGCCCAGTCCCCGATCCGGACCACGCGGATCGTCACCGGACTGAGCTATCCGACCTTCGTCACCGCTCCGGCCGGCGACACGTCGCGCCTCTTCGTGCTCGAGAAGCGGGGCGTGATCAAGATCATCGACCTCAACACCAACACGGTGCTGCCCACGCCGTTCCTGAACATCGATCCGATTGTGCAGGGCGGCTCCAGCGTCAACGACGAACAGGGCCTCCTCGGACTCGCGTTCGATCCCGACTACGCCAACAACGGCTACTTCTACGTGGACTACACCGGAAACCTGGGCGGCGGCGACACGTACGTCGCGCGCTACAAGGTGTCGGACACCGATCCGAACGTGGCTGATGCGACGTCGGCTCTTGTGCTCATGACCTGGAACCAGCCCTTCTCCAACCACAACGGCGGCTGGATCGGCTTCGGCCCCGACGGCTACCTCTACATCGCCACCGGCGACGGCGGCAGCGCCAACGATCCCGGCGGTCGCGCCCAGGACATCACCGACCAGCCGCTCGGCAAGATGCTCCGCATCGATGTCAGCAACAGCGCCCCCGGAAGCCTCTACGAGGTGCCCGCCGACAATCCCTTCGTGGGTGCAGTGGGCGACGACGAGATCTGGGCCTACGGCCTCCGCAATCCGTGGCGACCGAGCTTCGATCGGGCCACAGGCGACCTCTGGATCGCAGACGTCGGCCAGGGCCTGATCGAGGAGATCAACTTCCAGCCCGCCGGCGCGCCCGGCGGCCGGAACTACGGTTGGCGCTGCATGGAAGGGAACAACTGCACCGGTCTCAGCGGCTGCACCTGCAACAGCCCGGCGCTCACCGATCCGATCCACACCTACGGCCACAATGCCGCCGGCGGCATCTCGATCACCGGCGGCTACGTGTATCGCGGCTGCCAGATCCCCGAGTTCGAAGGCAACTACATCTTCGCCGACTGGGGGAACGGGAAGGTCTGGACACTTCAGTACGACGGCAATTCCGTGTCCAACCTCACGCTGCAGACGTCGAACATCTCGCCGTCCATCGAGGGCGTCCTGGTGAACCAGATCGCGTCGTTCGGAGAGGATGCCAACGGCGAGCTCTACGTCGTCGACCACGGCTCCACCACGACCGGGCAGGTCTTCCGGATCATCCGGAACCCCGCTCTCGAGCCGCTGCCCGACTGCAACGACAACGGCAACCCGGACTCCTGCGACATCGCCAACGGCGCGAGCATGGACGAGAACGGCAACGGCATTCCCGACGAGTGCGAGTCGAATCCCGCCGACCTCGACGGCGACGGCCTCGTGAACGGCGCCGATCTCGGATTGCTGCTCGGTGCCTGGGGCAAGTGCCTACCGCCCTGCGCCGCCGACCTCAACGGCGACGGCACGGTCGATGGTGCCGACCTCGGCGAGCTCCTCGCCGCCTGGTCGCCCCGGTAAGCGACGCGTCAGACCGACGCTTCGTCTTCGGTATCGCTTTCCGCCGCCCGGCCTCGCGCCGGGCGGCGGCTTTTCTTGGACGAGGAAGCACCGCCGGCCGCCTCCCAGAAGAGCCGCGCTTGCGCCCGGGCGGCCGAGAGCACCGTCCCTGGTGCACACGTTCCGTCCACCACCATGCCCGCCGGTCGGTTGGTGAGGACCGACACCGCCTCGTGGATCGTGTCCACGCCGTGAACGCGAAACTGCCCGGCCGCGCACGCGTCGACGACATCCTCGCGGAGCATCAGGTCGCCCGCATCCGCCCGCGGGATGATCACGCCCTGCGTGCCGGTCAGACCCAGCTCCACGCAGGCGTCGAAGAAGCCCTCGATCTTCTCGTTCACCGCGCCGATCGACATGACCAGCCCCGTCTGGTCGATGGCCCCCGTGATCGCAAGGTCCTGCCGGATGGGAATCGTCGTCAGCGCGCTCAGCAACGCCGCGGTCTCGGCGGCTGACGCGCTGTCGCCGTCGATGCCGCCGTACGACTGCTCGAAGGCGATGGACGCGTCGAAGACAAGCGGATGGTCGACCTGCAGCAGCGTCCGCAGGAGCCCGGCCAGAATGTAGAACCCCTTGGTGTGGATCGCGCCACTGAGCTCCGCCTCGCGATCGATGTTGATCATGCCGCCTCCGCCCGGGGCGACGGTGGCCGTGATCCGCTGCGGGAAGCCGTACACCAACGGCCCCGCATGGACCACCGCCAGCCCGTTGACCTGCCCGATCGCGGTGCCGCTCAGGCGCACGCGGAGCGTGCCGTCGCGCACGAGATCGCGGAAGCGTCGCGCCGGCAGGTCGGCCCGTCGCCGGGCGCGGCGGACGGCCTCGCCCACCTGCTCCCGTCCCACCCGCGTCGCGCCCGTCTCGTTGGCCACAAACGCGGCTTCGCGCGCCACGTCGCCAACGCGCCCGAACTGGGCCGTGAGCTTGCCCGCGCGGGCCGCCACGCGGGCGCCGTGCTCGACAAGGCCCGCCACCGCCTCGGCATCGAAGGGCGGAAGGTGCTCGTCGCGGGCGATGCGCGACACGACGCTGGCGTAGACCCCCGCCGACGCCGCGGAGCGATCGATGGTCGAATCGAAGTCCACCAGCACCTTGAAGAGATGGGGGAAGTCGGGATCGGTGGCGTCGAGGAAGGCGTACGTCTCGTCGTCGCCGATCAGCACGATCTTGACGTTGAGGTCCACGGCCTCGGGCGTGATGGTGCGTCCGCCCCACGGCCCCGCCATCTCCGGGGGAATGATCTCGAGCTTCCCCGTCCGCAGCGTCCGCATGAGCATGCGCCAGGCGCCCGGCTCCGCCAGGACCTCCCGCGCCTCGAGCAGCAGGAAGCCGCCGTCGGCGCGCAGGAGCGAGCCCGCCCGGATCATCATGTGGTCGGAGCGGATCCGACCGGACGCGGAGACCTCGCGGTCGATCGTCCCCAGCAGGTTGGGCAGCGACGGCGTCACCTCGAGCACCACCGGACAACCCTCTCCGCGCGGGTGGCGAACGGCGAGGTTGACGCGATAGAGACGCGTGAAGTCCTTGCCCGCCTCGATCTCGCGCAGACGGCGCTCGCTGGCGTCCGTCAGCACCTCGTCGAGGAAGTCGCGAACGCCATCCTGGGGGAAGGCTCCGACGATGCGATCGACGATCGGCACCAGGACCGCCCGGACCTGGCGCTTGACCAGCGACCGGGCCTCCTCCTCGTGGTCGTTCTGCACCGACTGGACATGTTCCGCGACCTGCGCCAACCGGGCCGTGAACTGTTCCGCGCGGTCGCGGATCGCTCGCGCCTCCTCTTCCGACAGGCGACCATCGGCGACCAGTTCGTCGAGCGACTCCGGCGGAACGGGCTTCCCCTCCACGACCGGCGCGATGCGGGTCTGGGCCGACGGGCCGGAACCGATCGTCACGAACGCCAGCCCCGCCTGGCGGACCTCGTTCTCGAAGGGACCGGTGATCGTGGAGAGCGCGTGCTGGAATCGGTTGTCGAGCACATCGCGCTCGTTGCGGAGCATCTCCGAGTTCAGGGTCGGACGAAGCTCGCGGCGCACGAACTCCGCGAACTCGTCCATCAAGCGGACGAACTCGGGGCCCTGTCCGCGCGGAAGATTGAGAAGACGCGGACGGTCGGTCTGGGCGAAGTTCCGGACGAAGCACCGGTCGCGCGAGAGCGGGCACAACGGCTGGATCTCGGCCATCAGGCTCCGGACCAGGGTCACCCGCCCCGTACCGGCGAGCCCACGAACAAACACGTGGTGGCCCGGGGCCGCCGTCGCCAGCCCGAAGCGGAGGGCCTCCGCCGCAAAGTCCTGCCCCACGATCCCGTGAACCGGCTCGACATCGTCCGTGGTGGCGAAGGGCACCCAGGACGGATCGCAGCGCCAACGCAAGGCCGACACGGGGAGGGGTGCCGCTGCGCCGGCGACGCTCTTCGCCTGTCCGTTGGGGCGCTTCGCCATGACGGGAGTGTAATGGGCGCCGGCTCCGCCGGCTGGCGGCGAGGCCAGGCGGGCCGAACGACGACCACCGTTGAACCACAAGCGCGGTCGCATCGAGGGGCGCGCCGGCCGGGTGCCACGGCCATCCTGGCCGTGCCTTGTTTGCGGTGTTTTTTCACACGGCCTGGAAGGCCGTGGCACCCGAAGGCCGTGGCACCTGAAGGGCCGCGATGTGCATGCTGCGTGCATTCACACGGCCTGGAAGGCCGTGGCACCCAACGCGCCCGCAGCGCAACCCTTGATGCCGTGATGCCTCGATGCCTTGATGCCTCGCGACCCGCAGCTAATTCATCTGCAGAAACTGAATCCCTCCCGACTGATCCGCATCCGGCTGGGGCTCGAGCCCGCCGATCGCCTTCGCCTGCTCCGGCGACAGCACGGTCGCCAGCCGCTGGAGCGTCCGGGCGTCGAGCTCGCTCAACTCGAAGCGCAGCTTGCGCATCTCGTTGGCGCGGGCCTGCACGCGCTGGAGTTGCCCCCCGTCGATGTCGGGTGCCATGCCGAGACGCTCGCCACCGGCACGCTCCGCGGCGACCATCTTGGCTCGGATGTCGGCGGCAGCCGTCGCGAACTCCGATTGGATCGCTCCCACCGCCGCCCGCTGAACGTCGTCCAGCTCGAGCTTGAGCGCCGACTCGAGCCGCTGCCGGGCCGGCCCGCGGTCGCGGAACACCGCCGGGAACGCGGCGCGGTCGTACGCCGCCTGGAGCACGGCGGCCTGGTCGGGGGCCAACACCGACTCCAGCTGCTCCAGCGTCGATCGGTTCAGGTCCACGACGGTCTGGGTCGCCGCGGCAATGCGCTGATCGGCCTTCTGCATCGTCTCGAAGCCATCGTCGTCGCTGGAGATCGACACCTCCACGTTGCCGTTCTGGTCGCGGGTGACGGCGCGGGCGTGGAACAGCGCGATCTGCCGCTGTCCCTCGAGGACGGTCTCCAGCCGGCTCTGTTGGAGCGCGGTGGCGTTGGAGGCGTACTGGCGCAGCACCGGCCCGATGGCCTCGACCGAGGTCGGCTCGAGCGCCGTGTCGCCCGCGAGACGGACAAGGTCGATCGAGCTCTCCGACGAGCCTCGCCCACCCATCGGTCCCAACATCATCATGCCGGGCACCCGGACGGATGCGGCGCTGTCCAGCCACGCACGCCGGCGAACGCCCTTGGCGTCGGCCAGGCGCTCCTGCTGCGGCTTGCCCATGAAGTAGCCTTCGAGGTTCTCGAAGTACGTCGACTCGATCGCCGCCAGCTGTTCGAGGTGCCGGCGCCGCGCCGAGAAGTCGCGCTCCACGTCCTGCGGCGTGGGCGGCTCGAACC
>JAGQOG010000385.1 GCA_020427695.1 Phycisphaerales bacterium | reverse complement strand
TGGCCCTGGTCCGCGCGGAGCGTGGTGGCAGCGGCCGCGACGGCCACCAGCAGGAGCAGTGCGCTCACGGCGTGCCGTCGAGGAGTAGGAGCGGTTGTCGCCATGCGGACGGGCAGCTGGCCCACTCGTCCGCATCCTACCGCCGACCTGCCGTCCGAGCGTCCCGGCCGCCTTCTCAATCGCGAGCTACTGGCACGCTCCCCAGGCTGCGAGCAGCAGTCCGAGGTCGCCGCCCCCGACCATGCCGTCGCCGTCGATGTCTGCCGTCCCTCCCTTGGTGCCCCAGGCGCCGAGGAGGATGCCGACGTCGGCACCGTCCACCACCTCGTCCGCGTTGAGGTCGGCGAGGCAATCCGACTCGAACGGTCCGATCACCTCGAGTTCCGCCTTCGTGAGGTTCTGCCAGTCCGGCCCATCGTGGATGATCGGATCGTAGTTCGAGCTGTTGTGCAGCATCGCGAGGTGCGTGCCTCCCGGAAGACCTTGGAAGGGGTGACCCGCGTCGAGGGTCCAGAGGCCGATCAGCGCCTTCTTCAGCACCTTGACCGACCCGTCGCCCAGCACGAAGAGCTCGCCGCTGTCGCCGATCGAGAGGTCCGTGGCGTTGGTGAGGCTCGGCGAGGTGAACGTGGTCACCGTCACCTCGCCGGTGGGACCGACGCTCAGGCCGTAGAGCTTGTCGTTGGCGTCGGTCTTGAACCACGGCTTGCCGTTGGTCGGATCGATGACCAGGATCCCGTCCCCGGCCATCGGGGTCAGAATCGGCACATTGATCGTCAGGAGCGTCTCGCTGAAGTCCTGGGAGAGCTTGACCACCTTGCGGTCCGGCACGGAGAGCACCCACACGGAGTCGTCCTGGTCGTTCACCGCGACATCGGTCGGGAGCGGGACGGCCGTGGAGGCCGCGAGTTCCGTGCCGTCGCTGCCCAGTTGGCGGATCGTGTTCACCGCCTCGATGCCGTAGATCCGGCCGTGACGGTCGGTGGCGAACTTGATGAGGTTCGGCGGCGCGGGATCCAGGATGGTGAGCGCACCGGTGGTCAGGTCCAGCGTGCGCAGCCGCGACGGGAGCGGGAGGACGTTCGACTTGGCGAGGACGAGGGCGTTGTCGAAGTCGGCGTCGAATCCGAAGTCGAGCACATCGAGAGCCGACGAGATGCCGATCGAGGGCAGGACGGCGTTCTGTGCACCGTCGAAGGGAATCGGATCGAGAAGGGACACCGTGCCGCCGCCCGCGGCGTCGCCGGTGTTCCCGAAGGTGATGCCGTAGATGGGCCGGATGCCGAAGAGCGTGTCGATGACCCGCGTGCCTTCGCTGGTCGCGAACAGCGCGGTCAGGCTCATCAGGTTGCTGACCCCGGTGCCGCCGAAGTAGCCCAGGAAGTCGTAGGGGTCGTATCGGACGTTCACGAACGTGGACTGCGTGGTGAGCGAGATGTCGTCGTCCGCCGGATCGCGATAGCGGAGGATCCGGGTCGAGCCGACGCGATAGGACCGCTGAAGCGTGACCGCATGGCCGCCGATCCGGTGCATGATGGGCACGCCGTTCTGGGTGCCGGTGACCTCGTACTTGCCGTAGCAGAAGGACATCGCCCAGCCGTAGCAGCCGTACTTGGTCAGGCGCGCCGCGCCGGGCCGGTACTGCGAGTTCCTCGCCCGGAAGATCTTCTTCAGGAGCGGCTCCGTCTGGAGGAACGTGTCGATGCCGACGTTCAGGCCCGCGTTGCCCGTCCCATCGATGGCATCCGTTGCCATGAAGGAGCCGAGCGAGAGGATCCACAGGCTCGCGGTTGTGTAATTGGACTGCGACTGCCAGTTGGCGGGACCGGGATTCACGTCCGGGAAGCCGTGATTGGCGGCGTAACCGAAGATGTTCACGACCGAGGTCGGCACGCAGTACATACTGCCTTCGGCCGGCAGCGTGGATCGCCGCTGGTCGAGGTCGGGCATGTGAATGATCTTGTAGTTGTAGGCCTGGCTGTTGAGGTAGGTGCCGGCCGTCACATCGGCACGCGCGGCCTCGCCAAGTCCGACAATCGCCGCGACGATGGTGGTGGCAAGAGCGGCCGCCTGGAGGCCTGGGAGAGCCGGGCAGGATCGGCGAGCCGGATCGAGCGCGTGGCGGGTGATGACCATGTTCCGTTGTCGCCTTGAGGGTGATGTCCGGGCGGTGGCCGCGCGTGCGGCAACGCCCCGTTTGGAAGCGCATTGCGGCGGTGGCGCGCCCGACAATCCGAGCGCCTCCCGTGAAATTGTCTCGGCCGCCGACCCTTGTCCGTCCAAGCCCGGCTCGTACCATGAACTCCACCGTTGCGGCGCGACCGGAACGAAGACCTCGAAGGAGATGCCCGTGATCTCGACCATCCTGCTGCTGGCCGCGGTCCTCACCGGAGGCGGCGTTGACGCGGCGCGGCCAACCGCCGCGGCACCGCACGACGCCGCGATGGGCCCCGCGACCGAGGCGCCGACCCGCACCGTCCGGATGTGGGTGTACCTCGCCGACAAGGGACTCGCCACGCCGGCCGAGCACGCCTTGGCGCTCGACGAGGCGCGGGACCGCCTCTCGCCGCGCACCCTCGCCCGCCGATCCCAGCGCGGGACCCGCGACGCGCTGGTGGACGAAACCGACATCGCGGTCGCCGAGCGCTACCGTGCGGCGATCGTCGCCACCGGGGCCACCGTCCGCCACACGAGCCGGTGGCTCAACGCCGTCAGCGTGCAGGCCAGCGCCGCACAGGTGCAGGCCATTGCACACCTCCCCTTCGTCGAACGTCTTGAGCCGGTACGGCGCAGTGTTCCGCTCGATGCGGAGGGCACGGGAGTCGGCGGCGGCCCGCCCTCCGGTCAGTGCCCCTGGGGGATGACCACGGGCCAGCTCGCGCAAGCGGGCATCACCGGACTGCACGACGCCGGCGTCACCGGGGAAGGCATCGTGATCGGCGTGCTCGACACGGGCTTCGCCACCACCCACGAGGTGTTCAACCAGCCGGGACACGAGATCGACGTGATCGCCGCGTGGGACTTCGTGAACGACGACCCGATCGTCGGCTACGAGCCGGGCGACGAGTTCGAGGGGCCGTTCGGCACGGTGTATCCCCACTCGCACGGCACCCGCGTGCTCTCCACCATCGCCGGCTCCCTCGACTGCGTGTTCGTGGGCGGAGCACCGGACGCGGCGTTCGTCCTCGCGAAGACCGAGGACGTCTCGCAGGAGGTTCCCGCGGAGGAGGATGCCTACGTCGCGGGCCTCGAGTTCATCGAGGCCAACGGCGCCGATCTCGCCACCAGTTCCCTCGGCTACATCGACTGGTACGAGTGGTCGGACCTGAATGGCCAGACCGCGGCCACCACCGTCGCCGTCAACATGGCCACCGCGAACGGACTGGTGTGCGTCACCGCGGTTGGAAACGGCAGCCACGACAGCGACCTGCCCACGCTGATCGCACCGAGCGACGCCTTCCAGGTGATCGCCGCGGGAGCCGTGGACCCCGATGGCGTGATCGCCGGCTTCAGTTCCAATGGTCCCACCGCGGACGGACGGCTCAAGCCGGAGGTCCTGGCCCAAGGTGTCGGCGTGTGGTGTGCGAGTGCGCTGGAGGACGACACCTACAGCCAATCGAACGGCACCTCGTTCTCAACGCCACTGACCGCGTGCGCCGTGGCCCTGATTCTCCAGATGCACCCCGAGTGGAGCGTGTCCAACGTCCGCGACGCGCTGTTCAGCACGGCGTCGCTTTCGGTCGCCGAAGGCGGACCCGATCCCGACTCGCTGCAAGGCTTCGGCATCATCGACGCCCTCGCGGCATCGGGTTTCCAACCCGGCGTGGTCGGCGACCTCGACGGCGACGGTGCCGTTGGCGGGGCCGATCTCGGGATGCTGCTCGCCGCGTGGGGCAACTGCCCCGGCTGCGCCGCCGACATCGACACCGACGGCCTGGTCGGCGGGGCCGATTTGGGATTGCTCCTGGCCGCGTGGACTGGAGGTTGAGCGCACGCGTCGGGGTGTTGGGTGCCACGGCCTTCCAGGCCGTGTCGTGGGTCATTGCACGTTCGCACGGCCAGGATGGCCGTGGCACCCTTCGCGTCGCGCACGTCGGGTGCCACCGCCTTCCAGGCGGTGCGGTGAGGCACTACACGTTCGGCACGGCCAGGATAGCCGTGGCACCCTTCGAGTCGCGCACGTCGGGTGCCACGGCCTTCCAGG
>JAGQOG010000384.1 GCA_020427695.1 Phycisphaerales bacterium | reverse complement strand
GGTCCTGAGCGCGGCCGGCAATGCCATCACGGTCATCGACAGCAATCCCGCCCGGCTCGCGGCCGCGACGGAAGACCTGGACGTGCGCACGCTCGTGGGCGACTGCTCCTTCGCCCACATCCTGCTGGAGGCCGGAGCCGAGGACGCCGACCTGGTGGTGGCGGCGACCAGTCACGACCAGGTCAACCTGCTGACCGCCGCGCTGGCCAAGTCGGCGGGCACCAAGCGCACCATTGCCCGCGTCCACCAGACGGAGTACTTCCGCCAGCAGGGCTTCGACTACCAAGGCCATCTCGGCGTCGACCGGCTCATTTGCCCGGAGTATTCGACGGCGATCGCCATCGCCCAGTCGCTGCACAACCCGTCCGCCCAGGCCATCGAGAATTTCGGCGCCGGAAACATCGAGATCGAGCAGTTCCCCGCCGGCGAGAATGCGGCGGCGGTCGGTTCGACCTTGGCCGAAGTGCCGTTGCCCGCCGGGTCGCGGCTGGCGGTTCTCGTGCGCAACGGCGAGGCGTTCGTGCCCGACGGAAGCAGTCGCGTCAATGCCGGCGACAAGGTGCTTCTCGTGGGCAATGCCGACGTCTTCGACGATGCCCGCCGGCTGTTCCGGGCCGACGGATCGCGTCGGCGCATTCGCGTCGTCATCATGGGCGGGCCGGAGATGGCGGTGTGGCTGTGCCAGGCGCTGCGGAGCCGCGCCTTCGCGGTGCGTCTCTTCGAGACGGATCGCCAGCGGGCGGAGGAGCTTGCGGCCGAGCTGTCGTGGGTGACGGTCCTGAACGCGGATCCGACGGAGCGAGCGACGTTCCTCGAGGAGCACGTCGGCGAGGCGGACGTCTTCGTGGCGATCCGCAACGACGACGAGGACAACATCATCGCGTGCGTCCTGGCCAAGGTGCGGGGCGTGGAGCGGACCATCGCCGTGGTGCAGGGGTCGAACTACCTCGAGGTCATCAACGACATCGGCGTCGATCGCGCCTACAGCCCGCGCCTGGTGGCGGCCCGGCAGATCGAGGGGGTCCTCGACGACAGCGGCGTACGGATCCTCAGCAGCTATCCCGACGGCGACGTCTCGGTGTACCGCACGCGCATCGGCGAGTCCTCGGAGCTCATCGGACGCCGCTTGCGCACGCTGAAGCTCACGCCGGACTGGTCGATCATCGGCGTGCGCCGTGGACTTGTGGCCCGTGTCCCTTCGGCGGATGATGACCTCGCGCCGGGCGACACCGTCCTGGTGATCGGGCGGTCCGGTCGCGAGGACGACGTCCGCGTGCTCTTCGACGCCTGACGCTTCTGCTGCGCTGGGAACGCCACCTTGAACATCCGCCTCGTTCTCCGACAGATCGGCAAGCTGCTGGTGGTCCTCGCGGGCGGCGTGCTCGTGCTGGCCGCGTTCAGCACCTACGAGATGTGGCAGGGCGAGGCGTTCGAGCGCGAGGCGCTCGAGGCGTTCCTGATCACGGCGGCGGTCGCGGTCGCGTCCGGGAGCATCCTGTGGTACCTGTGTCGCCAGCACCACGCGCACATGGGGCGGCGCGAAGCCACCCTCCTCGTGGTGCTGAGCTGGTTCGTGGGGGGCCTGGTGTGCGCGTTGCCGTTCTGGCTTTGGGATCGGCTCGTGCCGGCCAGCTTCCCGGAGCACGGCTATCGCACCTTCATCCGCTGTCTCTTCGAGTCGATCAGCGGACTGACCACGTGCGGGGCCACCGTGCTCACCGACATCGAGAGCATGCCCCGCAGCATCCTGCTGTGGCGGGCCACCACCCACTGGATCGGCGGCCTCGGCATCGTCGTGCTGTTCGTGGCAGTGCTTCCGTCCCTTGGCGCCGCCGGCAAGCGGATCTTCCTGACCGAGTCGACGGGCTTGACGCCGGAAGGGCTCCGACCGCATGTCCGCGAAACGGCGCGAATCCTCTGGCTGCTCTATCTCGGTCTCACGCTGGCGCAGACGATCCTGCTCATGATTGCCGGCATGTCGCTCTTCGACGCGGTGTGCCACACGTTCGCCACGCTGGCCACGGGCGGCTTCAGCACGCGGAACGCCAGCATCGCCGCCTACAACTCGTGGTCGATCGACATGGTCGTCATCGTGTTCATGCTCCTCGGCGGCGTGAATTTCGCCCTCTACTACCGTCTCCTTCAAGGCCAGTTCCGCGCCGTGCTTCGAGACACGGAGCTGCGCTGGTACCTGGGGCTCCTCCTGGGCGGGGCGGCGGTCATCGCCATCTCGCTCATGATCGCCGGGCGTCCCATCACCACCATCGACGGCGTGGAGACGCCGCCGACCGTTCCCGAGGCGGCCCGGCACGCGATGTTCACCTTGACCTCCATGCAGACCACGACCGGGTTCTGCAACGCCGACTACGAGCAGTGGCCCGTACTCGCGCGGGCGATCATCCTGTTCCTGTCGTTTGTCGGGAGCTGCGGGGGCTCCACCGGCAGCGGCGTCAAGGTGATCCGCATCGTGATCGCCTTCAAGACCGTCCTGAACGAGGTCGAGCGCGAGTTCCGACCCTCGGTGGTTCGCCCGCTCAAGATCGGGAACGCGGTGGTGGAGGTCCCCGTCCGGCTGACCGCGATCGCGATGGTGGTCTCGGGTGTCGCGCTGCTCGCGCTCGGGGCGCTGGCGCTGCTCATGATCGAGCCCGATCCCCGCATGGACTTCACGACCGCGGCCAGTGCGGCCCTCGTGAACCTGTTGAACGTGGGCCCCGGCCTCGGTGCGGTCGGTCCGGCCTTCAACTACGGCTGGATGTCGGACGGCTCGCTGTCGGTGCTCATCCCGCTGATGATCCTGGGGCGCCTGGAGATCTTCGCCGTGCTGGCGCTGTTCACGCGGAGGTATTGGGGGAATCACTAGTCGAGCGAGGCATCAAGGGATCGAGGCATCGAGGCATCGAGGGCTGGGTCTCCGTGGAACTCGCCGTGTGCTTCCCCTTGATGCCTGGATGCCTTGATCCCTCGATCCCTGGATTGTGTTACATCGGCTTCTCTTCCACCGTCTGGTCGTAGATCTCCAGCAGCTTCGCCTTGTCGAAGATCATCTCCTGGCGCGAGAGGCCGACGACCTCGTAGTGGGGCGTGAGCTCGATGGCGTCGCAGGGGCACGCCTCCTCGCACATGCCGCAGTAGATGCAGCGCAGCTCGTCGATGTCGAACTGCTTGGGATACTTCTCGCGGTCGTCCCAAGGCGACTCTTCCGCGACGATGTGGATGCAGTTGGCCGGACAAGCGGTCGCGCACATGAAGCATGCGACGCAACGGACACGCCCGTCCTCGTCGCGGTTCAGGCGGTGGACGCCGCGGAAGTAGTCGCGGAACTGGCCACCCTCCTCGACAGGTCGGTCGTCGCGCTTCTGCTCCGGGTACTGCACCACCCAGATCGTGTTCTTGTTGGCGCCGTCGCGACCCACGTTCTGGAAGAGGTGCCGCATCGTCGTCCCCAGGCCCTTGAAGAGGGCGGGGAGGAGGAGGTTCTCCGCGCGGTTGAGCTTGCGCGGCGTGACGTCGGAGATCTCGGATTCGCTGATGGCCATGGATCTGGGATGGTATCGGCCCTGCGGACGGGCGAACAGGATCGGGAACGTCCGATCTCCCGCCGCGTCCCACGGCCCCATGATGGACAAGGTCATGACCCTCCGCCGTCCACGCCCCGACTGCCCCCCGTCGCGATTCCCGCGGCGGAGCCATCGCTCGCGGCCGCTGCGCCTTGCCGCCGCGCTGGCGACGCTGATCCTGGGAGCATCCGCCGCAACCGCGCACGATGGCGCCGCACGCACCGCGGATCCGTCCGCGGCCGCCGGCGAGCCGACCGCCGCCGACCAGACGGCCCTGCTCGATGGCGTGAAGGTGATCGCAACCGTGGGCACACCGGGCTCGCTGGTGTGCTTCGGCACCGACGCGTTCCCCGTGGTGATCGGCGACACGGGCAACGGTTCCGCCGCGGTGGTGGCGGCGACCCGCGCCGGCCATGGACGGATCGTGGCGTTTGGTCACGGTGGCTACGCCGGAGCAACGACCCTTGCGGCGGCGGACACGGGTCGTCTTCTGGAGAACGCCGTGGGCTGGGTGGCGAACCTGTCGACCACGCGGCGTGCACCGGGTCGCGTTGGCGTGTGGAAGGGCGAGGGTCTCGAGCCGCTCCTCACCGCCAAGGGATTCGAGGTTGTGCCTCTGCCGCGCGACGCCGGCGGCTGGGCGCGGGCGGTGCGCGGGCTTGACGTGGTGTGCTGCTTCAGCCCCGACCTCTCGCCGCAACAGGTCGAGGTCCTGCGCCGCCACGCGCTCGGCGGTGGCGGCCTGGTGCTCGGACAGACGGCATGGGGCTGGCAGCAGGGACACCACGACGCCGATGTTCGGACGAACCCGCTGAACCGGCTCGTCATGCCCTTCGGTCTCGCTTGGACCTCTGGCACCCTCTCGCCCACCCTCGATGGTGCATTCGATGCGTCAGGACCGCCCGATCGCTTGACGCATGGCGGCGCCGCGCTCGAGGCGCTCGTCGCCGACGCGGACGGATCGCACGCGCTCCCCGCCAAGGAGCGCACCGCTGCGGCGGAGACGGTGATCCTGACGGCGCGCTTCCTCCCGGAGAACGAGCGAGAACTTCGTCCCCGCCTCGAGGCGCTTGCTGCTGGCGCGGGAAGCCGCCTGGTGCCGACGAGCAAGCGTCCGCTCAACGCCGAGCGGTCGCTCGACCGCGTCCTGCTGGCGTATCAGCTCGCGGCGGTCGACGATCTTCCCCCGAGCCGCGTGCCGGCGCACCCGGCGGCCGCGTCGTTTCCCGGGTCCGTGCCGGCCGACGCGCGAAGCGTCGCCCGTTCCGTCGAGGTCGATCTGGCCCGGACCAGGTGGCAAAGCACGGGGCTCTACGCCCGCCCCGGCACGCCGGTCGTCGTCGAGTTGCCGGAGGGGCTGGCGGCCGCGAAGCCCGCCGTCCGCATCGGCTGCCACAAGGACGAGCTTTGGAAGGTGAACCAGTGGCGTCGCGCCCCGGCGATCACTCGGTCCTGGTCCCTGACGACGGGACGCAACGTCGTGTCCTCCGCGTTCGGTGGACTGATCTACATCGATCTTGGCACGGCGGGCGACGGACGCGTCGCGGTGCGGATCGAGGGCGCGGTCGAAGCGCCGCGCTTCGTCTTGGGAACCACTTCCGTCGCCGACTGGACGCGAACCATTCGCGAGGCGCCCGGCCCGTGGGCCGAGCTCGAAACATCGAAGGTGATCCTGACCGTGCCGTCGAGCGCCGTCCGATCGCTGGACGACCCCACGCCGGTCCTCGAATTGTGGGACCGCATCCTCGACGCCGCGGCGGACCTGGCCGCGATTCCGCGCGAGCGGGCGGAGCCGCAGCGCTACGTCGCCGACCTCCAGATCAGCGCCGGCTACATGCACTCCGGCTATCCGATCATGACGCATCTCGATGCCGTGGACGACATGACGCAGGTGGAGCGCCTCTCGCGCGGCGCCTGGGGGCTCTTCCACGAATTGGGCCACAACCACCAGGACGGCATGTGGACCTTCGGCGGCACGACGGAGGTCACCTGCAACCTCTTCTCCCTCTACATCGGCCAGACCGTGTGTGGCTGGGGTCCGCGGGAAGGACACCAGGCGCTGGCCAACCGCGAGGCGAAGATCGCGAGGTATCGCGCCGAACAGAGCTCCTTCGAGAAGTGGAGACGGGATCCCTTCCTGGCCCTCGCCATGTACCAGGAGCTCCAGGAGGCGTTCGGCTGGGATGCGTTCAAGAACACGTTCGCCGCGTACCGGGGCTTGCCCAAGTCCGAGCGACCGACGACCGACGCCGCCAAGCGCGACCAGTGGATGGTGCGATTCTCCACCACCGTGGGCCGCAGCCTCGCGCCGTTCTTCGACCGGTGGGGGGTGCCGGTCAGCACCGAAGCCAAGGCGTCGCTGGCGGACCTGCCGGCATGGGACGGTCCCGAGCAGCCCGGGTGACTTCTCCAACGGGCTGCTCGACCCGCCGGGCATCGATCCGGCCTATCCTTGCAGACTTTGGGAAATTGTTCACAAAGTCTGCCGGGGCCCGCGGCCTTCTCTTTCGGTCTGGATTGGCCGGCGGTACAACCTCCACGTGGCCCGGTCCAAGCCTCCCTCCCAAACCCGGTTCGACGACGACATGCGTCTCGGCTGGCGGTTGGCGGGCTTGGGACTCGAGCTCGTCAGCGAGGTGGCCGCGGGCCTGCTGATCGGGTACGCCGTCGATTGGTACCTG
>JAGQOG010000383.1 GCA_020427695.1 Phycisphaerales bacterium | reverse complement strand
GACTCGCGGGTGTCGCCGTGGGCGTCGATCTGGAGGATCGACAGGCTCTTGTGCGCCGCGGCGGCCGCGCGGAACGCGCCGATCGACACGGAATGCTCCCCACCGAGAACCACCGGGAAGCGACCGCGGGCGAACTGGTCCGACACGACCTTCTCGACCTTGCGGGCCAGCTTGTCCGGCTTGCCTTGGTGCCGGACTGGCGGCAGCGTGACGATGCCGCGCCGGTACACCTCGCTGCGGGTCGCGATGTCGTAGAGCTCCATGTTCGCGCTCGCTTCGATGAGCGCCGCGGGCCCCTTGTCGGCGCCCTTCTTCCAGGTGCTCGTGCCGTCGTAGGGAACCGGGACCACGGCGATCGCGGCCGCGTTCGGGTCGCGGAACGCCTTGGGAAGACCGCCGAAGCCGGGAGGAGTCTTGTGTGCCATGGGGCGGCGATCATACCGCAGCGATCCGCCGAGGATCGATCCCTGTCGTGCGCTCCGCGGCGCCTGGGTCGAACCTACGCTTCGCCGTGCGCCTCCTTCCCTTCGCTGCTGCGATGGTGGTTGCGTCGGCGGTCGCCGCCGACGACGCGGCACCGCCGTCACCGGGGATGCCCTCCGAACCGGCAGCGCCGATCGGGCCGCCCCCGGCCGACGCGCCGGTCGTGGCACCTTCGCCGCCCTCTCTCGCCGCAGCGCCGAAGGTCGAACGGCAAACGCTCGAATCGTTGCTCGACAGCAGCTCGTGGGCGCGGCAGGCGATCGGCGCCATGCGGCTCGAACGCTACCGCTGCGAGGAGAGCCGAACGCGTCTCCTGGCAATGCTCACCAGCCCCTCGTGGCCGTTGCGCTGCTTCGTCATCCGCGTGCTCGCCTTGCGCGGCGAGGCGCTGCCGGAAGGCTTCCTCGACCGGGAGGAGAATCCCCGGGTGGTGCGCACGGCGCTGCGCTGCCGCTACGAAATGAACCACGACCGTCTGCGGCGCGGCATCGGCACGCTCCGAAGGTCGAACGACTTGGCCGACCGGATGCTGTCGATCGAGCTCGCCGCGGCATCCTCGGATCCAGCGCTGGCCGATCAGGCCAAGGAGGATCTCCAGACGCTCGTCTTCCGCATGGGACGCATCGAAGGCGGCGTGCTCTCCCCGCGCCTGGCCGCGGTGGCCGGTGCCCCCGATCTTCGACGCCACTACGAGTGGCAGGAGTGGTTGCGGAAGAACCGCGCCACGCTGTCGCTGCGCCCGGTTCACCTCGTGCCCGAGCGCCCGCCCGCCACACCGGCGACCGGCATCGCTCAACTCCCGCCCGACGCCTTCGCCGGACTCGCCGAGTACATGGACCAGCTCGGTGGTCGCACGATCGACCTGGCCATCGCCCTCGACTGCACCGCGAGCATGTGGGGCGAGCTCGCCGAGGCCCAGGGCGGCATCGACGATCTCATGGTCTTCGCCGGAGGCATCACCCGCGGCATCCGCGTGGGCCTGGTCGCCTATCGCGACCGGCGCGACAAGGACTTCGAGACGAAGGCGTGGAACTTCACCGAATCGATCGAACAGGCGCGGCAGCGGCTGTGGTCGCTCAGCGCCGACGGCGGCGGCGATCGACCCGAGGCCGTGCAGCCTGCGCTTCGGCTCGCGTACGCCAACCTGGGCTGGAATCGCGACCATCAACGGGTGCTGGTCCTGATCGGCGACGCGCCGCCGCACGTCGGCTACGGTGCCGCGTGCGTGGCCATGGCGAAGGCCGGCGCCGAGGCGGGCATCACCACGCACGTGATCCAGGCCCGGCTGGGCCGCGACCGCGCGGGCGAGCGCACCGTGGACATCGAGCACTTCCCCGAGATCGCCGCCGCCGGCAACGGCCGCTGCGTGAGCATGGCCGAGGGCAACGCGCTCATCGTCGAGATCGCCGGCCTCACGATCGGCGAGCGCTACCAGCCGGAGCTCGAGGAGTTCTTCCAGACGTACCTCGATTTGTGCCGGTAAGACGGGTGCCACTGATCGCACGGGTGCCACTGATAGCACAGGTGCCACTGATAGCACAGGTGCTACCGATAGCACAGGTGCCACTGATTGCCCGTGTGTGCGGGCAATCAGTGCGCAGTGCGCAGCGTGTGTCCAACGAAACGAGCGTCTGAACGTTCGTCGCCGCACTGACACGGATCACCGCCTCGAGTCGGGCTCGGTCCGCTCGCCCGCGTCGCCGTCGTTCAGATCCGGCGCCTCCGGGGCCGAAGCGCCGGCACGCCGAGCGCGAGCACGACGGCACCGGCGGGCGCCGGCACGCCGAAGTAGATGTTGTCGACGTCGAGCTGATTCACGAACGGGCTCATGATCACGGCGCGGTCGAACGGCACCGTCGACACGACGCCTCCGAAGAAGCCAACTCCGCTACCGGGGAGGGGTGGGGAGGCGTAGATCAGGCTCCCTTGCCAGTACAGCTTGATTCTGAGTTCTCCCGGATGATGCACTCCGAGCGAATACTGCGGTGACACGAAGTCCATCGTCGCGGATTCGTTCACGTCGAGACCCCAACCGTCAAGTGGGAACACAAGTGACGACGGGCCGGTGATCACATCGTTCCCGTCGAGGAAGGTGACGCCGAGATCGGCGTATTGGTCGGTGATGAACGTGTTGTTCGGAAAGCCCGTGAAGTCCAGCGTTGTGTACGGCCCGCTCGCCTGTTGCCATAGCGCAAAGTCCTGAAGAAGTGTGAATCCGGCGCACACGGGCGATGCGACGGCGAATGCCAAGAGCAGGGCCAACGCGGAGAGCACCCGTGTCATTCGCCACCTCCTGTGGTGAGCGCAGCCAACCAAAGGCCCGTCGCCTGGAGCGCAGTCAGATCTGCGGAGTCGCTCCATGTCACGAACGCTTCGATCGAAGCGAAGCCAGCGAGCGCCAGTGCCTGCTCCAGCGGGACCGGACCCGACTCGACGGACATCGCGGCCTCGGCGGCTCCCGGCCTCAGCCAATGAGCCGGGCGTCCGTATGGTCCAGCGTAGCGAGCGGGGAACATGGCGCAAAGGCGAATCTGCCCGCCAGGGTGGACATCCATCGAACGGCCGGGGCGTGGATACGCTCGCTTGCCGGGTCGGGCGTGAAGCACGCCGGAGCGGATTGACCGCCGACCCGGCCAGACAGTGTGGTGGGCGTGACCGAGGAGGAGACGTTGCGACGCTCGACACCGCACTGACTGGCTGCGTTGCCGACACCGCACTGACTGGCTTCGTTGCCGACACCGCACTGACTGGCTGCGTTGCCGGACACCGCACTGACTGGCTGCGTTGCCGGACACCGCACTGACTGGCTTCGTTGCGCTGCGCTCCACTCCGCCAGTCAGTGGCACCTGTGCTCATCAGTGGCACCTGTGCTCATCAGTGGCACCTGTGCTCATCAGTGGCACCCGTTCTATCGCTCCCCGATCACCGCCATCCGGCGCGATCCCAGTTCGAGCGCTTCCCCCGTATCGCCGTCGAGCAGTTCCACCACGCGGAAGCCTGCCTGCTCGAAGAGCCGGATCAGTTCGTGCGGCATGAACAGCCGCGTCTGGACTCGACGCTCCTCCCGCCGTCCGTCGCGGTGGAGGAACGTCCACGTGGACACGACCACGCCGGCACGGAAGTCGATCGTGGGCTCGTCGAGAATGAGAAGTCCGTCCGCGGCGGCGCCCCGGGGCCGATGCACGGACGACGAGCGGAAGCGACGAAGCATCCCGGGCGTGGCGAGATACTCCAACACGAACCGCCCGCCAGGCCGGATCGACCGGTGCGCCGCCTCGAGCATTTGAATGTTCATCGTGTCGTCGGCGTGGTAGCCGAAGCTCGTGAACCAGTTGAAACCCGCATCGCATAGTTCCGGCGGCGTCCACGCGAAGGCGTCGCCGACGAAGAACCGCGCGTCGGCATGCTGCCGGGCGGCGGCCGCTCGGGCCAGTTCGATGTACGGCTCGGACTGGTCCACACCGATCACCCGCATGCCGCGGGTGGCCAGCGGAATCGCGACCCGGCCCACACCGCAGCACTGGTCGAAGATCACATCACCGGGCGCCACACGAAGCCAGCCAACGAGGCGGTCGGCGGCACGCTCGGCCGGCCCAGGATCGTCCGGAACGAGTTCCGCCTCGGCGTAGGTCAGGTCGAAGAAGGACCTCCACCATTCGTCGGTCGCACGCCCTCGTTGGGGACTGCCGGCGTGCTCCGTCATCGTGCGACCTCCCATGTCATCGAAGCGGAACCCGGCCCGTCGGCGGGTCCGCACTCGGGCCCGGATCGGGCGACGGAGTATCGCAGAAGTTCGTTTCGCGCATGACCTGTGCTCGCCCCTTCAGGCGGGCGACCGGTCCGGCTACACTGGAGTGCTCCACGCCAGACCCGCGTGGAAGGGGAAGAGACGCGACCCGGCCGGCGAGACGACCGGGGCGCTTGTGTCGGTGCGCCCGTGCCGACCACGCGCCGGGAACCAGCATCGGGCGATCGCTCGCTTACCGGACCCCCACACCCCGGATCGCCGGACACCCCAGACCCGCTCCGGACCCATCACCGATCCACCCCGGATCCCCCGCCGCTCCATCGGCGGCCGCCCCCCAGAGGAGACCAATCGTGCACGGCAAGAACACCATTCGCTGGATCGCGGCCGGGATCGGCCTGGCAGCCTTGGCCGCACCCGCACTCGCGTGCGATGCGCTCGTGATCTCGGAGATCCGGATCGACGAGCCCGGACTGGACAACAACGAGTACTTCGAGCTCTACGGCCCGCCGAACTTCTCGCTCGAGGGCATCTGGTACATCGTGATCGGCGATGCCGAAGGCGTCGTGCCCCCCGGCCAGAACGGCACCATCGAGTACGCCCTCGACCTCAGCGGCAACAGCACCGACGCCGAGGGCCTCTTCCTGGTCGCCAAGAACACGTTCACGCTCGGCACCCCCGATCTCGTGGCGGCGCTCAACTTCGAGAACAACGACAACGTCACCCACCTCCTGGTGGCGAACTTCGTCGGCAGCGACGGGCAGGACCTCGACACGAACGACGACGGCGTCCTCGACGTCGAGCCGTGGTCGGGCGTGCTGTGCAGCGTGGCCCTGGTCAACAACCTGACCCCCGACGGCATCACCAGCGACTTCTACTATCCACTCAACGACAACGTCGTCGGCCCCGACGCGGGCCTGACCCCCGCGCAGGCGTGGCGCTGCTCCGACACGGACGAGTGGCAGATCGGCTCGTTCACCGTCGGCCTCACCGACACGCCCGGCGAGCTCAACCCGAAGTGCGCCGCGCCGGTCGCCGTCGCGATCAACGAGCTGCGCATCGACCAGGCGGCCCCGATCACGAACCTCTACACCGAGCTTGTGGCGGCGCCCGGAACCTCGCTTTTCGGCCTCACCTACATCGTGCTCGGCGACGGACCGGACGGCACCAACAGCGGGGTGATCGAGGAGGCGATCTCGCTCGATGGATCCACGGTTGGCGAAAGCGGCTACTTCGTGATCGCCGCCGACGACGACACCTTCGGCTACCTGGCCGACCTGATCGTGCCGCTCAACTTCGAGAACAGCGACAACGTCACCCACATGATCGTCCAAGGCTTCACCGGCGCCGTTGGCGACGATGCCGACACCAATGACGACGGCGTGCTCGACGCCATCCCGTGGACGACGACGATCGACTCGATCGCCCTGGTGGAAACGCCCAATCCCCCGACCGTTTCCGGCAACGAGTGGTACTACGGCACCGCCACCGTCGGTCCGGACGGTCCCTTTGTGCCGGCGCACGCCTACCGCTGCTCGCCGGACGGGATCTGGACGATCGGCTCGTTCGATGCCGCCTTCGGCAACGACACGCCCGGCGCCGAGAACGCGGCATGCATGCTCTGCGGCAACGCCGGTTCCGGCGGCTGCTTCGTGGCCAACGGGATTCCGGGCTGCGAAGACGTCGCCTGCTGCGAGGCGGTTTGCGACATCGACCCCGCGTGCTGCCAGACCGGATGGGATCAGGGTTGTGTGGACGAGGCGTTCGCCCAGTGCCTCTCTGGCGGCCGTGCGCCGGACGTCACGCTTTCGGAGATCCGCATCGACCAGCCCAGCGTCGACTTCGACGAGTACGCCGAGCTGGCGGCCGCTCCCGGCACCAGCTTGGACGGCGTGTCCTACATCGTGCTCGGCGATGGTTCGGGCGGCAGCGGCACGATCGAGTCGGTGACCAACCTCACCGGACAGACGGTCGGTGCGAGCGGCTTCTTCGTCATCGCGGAGAGCACGTTCACCCTCGGCACCGCCGATCTCGTCGCCGACCTGAACTTCGAGAACAGCGACAACGTGTCGCACTTCCTGGTGTTCAACTTCACCGGCGCCGAAAACCAGGATCTCGACACGGACGACGACGGCGTGCTCGACGTCACGCCGTGGCAGTCGGTGATCGATGCGGTGGCCCTGGTCGAGCCCGCCGTTCCGCCGGCCGATCCCGGTGCCGAGTGGCCGTACGGCGGCACGGTGGTTGGGCCCGACGGCAACTTCGTCCCGGGCCACGTGTACCGTTGCGATCCGGACGGCACCTGGACGATCGGGCCGTTCGATCCGCTGGGCGGACTGGACACCCCCGGCGCGACCAATGCCCCGTGCGGCGCTGTCGATCCGTGCGGCCAGCCCGACGCGGGAAGCTGCCTCGAGGCCAACGGCACGCCCGGCTGCGACGACGCCACGTGCTGCCAGGCCGTTTGCGACATTGTGCCCATCTGCTGCGAAGTCGGCTGGGATGCCGCCTGCGCCGCGGAGGCGGAGTCGCTGTGCCAGGGCGGCGGCGAAGCGCCGGACGTCCTGATCAGCGAGATCAGGATCGACCAGCCCGGCACGGACAACGACGAGTACTTCGAGCT
>JAGQOG010000382.1 GCA_020427695.1 Phycisphaerales bacterium | reverse complement strand
TGCTGTTCCGGCCGCTTGGGCAGGACCAGCGTCAGGACACCGTCGCGGTAGTTGGCCGAGATCCGCTCTCGTTCCACGTCCTCGCCGAGGCGAACGGCCCGCTTGAAGTTCCCGACGCCGTACTCCCGAAGCAGCATCGCCGACGGATTTACGCTTCGATCCTCGACCTGGGCCTCGATGGTGACGACGTCGCTGTCGAGCGTGGCGTGAATGCCCTTCACGCTCGAGCCGGGGAGCTCCGCGTGAATCTCGTATCGATCGGGGAACTCGAAGAGATCGAGCGCCGGGCGGTACCACTCGACGCCCTTTCGACTGCCGCTCGCTGCGGAGGGCGTGCCGGGGGCGGAAACGACGGACGACTTCGGCTCGCCTCGTCCTTCGACCGGCGAACAGCAGCTCTGGTGGGTGGTGTTCATGATGTGCTCCTCGACTTGGGATGTTCCTTCAGACGGCACTGGTGACCTCGATGCGCCGTACCCGGGCGGATGGCGCCTTGGGCATCGTTACGCGCAGCACGCCATCGCGCAGCGTGGCCGTGGTTCCCGCGGGATCGACGGCAAACGGAAGATCGATGGCTCGCTCGAACGAGGTCGACGAGCGTTCCAGGCGATGCGCTGTCGCACCCTCCGGTACGGCCTGCTCGCGCCGCCCCTTGATCGTGAGCGTGTCCTCCGCAGCGAGAATCTCGATGTCGTCCATGCGGAAGCCGGGAAGCTCCGCCTCCAGGAACAGCTTCTCGTCCTCGACCCACACGTTGAGTGCGGGCCACCGATCCGCGATCGGTCGAGCGCCAACCGCACCGAGAACGGAGGGAGCGAAGGCGCCGAGCACCTGGGTCATCTCACGGGCGAACTGGTCGAACGGGCTTTGACGAACAACGGCACGAAGCATGGAAATCCTCCTTGGAAGTGTCACACCGGGCTGCGAGGCCCAGCGGCCGGATGGGCGGCCGGATGGGCGGACGAACGTCCCGATGGCGTGATCGTGGACGCCGTCCCAACGCGACCGGTGGGGTCTTCGCAAGCACCATGCCAATCGCCCGCCGGGGGGCGAACCGCCGCCCGGGCCCGGGCCCGAGTGCACGCCGGCGTCATCGTGACCGCCCGCCCGGACGGCGGGTGTCAGACTGACAGTTGTGCCGGTCGGAGACCGGTCGGCTTGGCCCTTTCGCTTCAGTCCGAAGCCAGTGGCCGTCCGGGTTTGGCGACCACGCGGGCCGCACGAACCAGGTTTCCCTCGCGCACGACCTTGGCGAGGAAGCCGATCCGCCCGGGCGCGAGGGCCTGGAGATCGGGATGGATGGCATCGAGCACAAAGCAGGGCTTTCGGACCTTCGTCAACTCGATCTCCGGACCCTCGCTGCCGTCGGGATTCACGAAGCGGAGACGGTCGCCGATCGACATGTCCTGGACGTTCACCCCCGACAGCGTGAGGTTCTCACCCACGGATCCGGGAACGAGTTCGAAGCCATCCTCGCGCAGGGACGCGATCATCTCGAGATCGAGCAGGCTCACCGCGCAGTCGGGGTGGTTGTGCTTCTCGTGGTTGTGGGCATCGCCCTCGAGTCCTCGCATGGACACGCGACACGAAGGTCGGGGGAGTTTCGGGATGCCGCCGGGCGAGGTGTTGATGGAGAGAACCTGCATCGCAGGATCGTAGAGCCTGGAGCGCGGAGGAGCCGGGTGGGGTGGGCTGACAGGATCGCTCGATTTGGATAGTTTGCACCAGCGCGGTGAAGACACCGCACGGCCTGGAAGGCCGTGGCACCCGGTGGCCGTTCGTCTCGCACGGCCTGGACGGCCGTGGCACCCCGCGCTTTCGTCGCGCACGGCCTGGAAGGCCGTGGCACCCGGACGGGATGCGGCCTCTCCGTCCCTTCGTCCCTCCGTCCCTCTCCCCCACATGACCCTCCCCCTCTCCAATCGAAACGCTCTCGTCTGCGGCAGCACGCAAGGCATCGGCCGCGCCTGCGCCGTCGAGTTCGCCCGACTGGGCGCCCACGTGGTCCTCGTTGGCCGCAACGGGGACGGCCTGTCCAACGTCTTCGCCGAACTCCCGCGCCCCGCCCAGCAGGAACACGGCACCCTGCTCGTGGACTTCGCCGACTGGAAGGCCGTCGAACAGGTCGGGAACGACCACGCGACCGCCCACGGTCCGGTGCACATCCTCCTCAACAACACCGGCGGACCGCCGGCGGGCGCCCTCTTCGACGCGTCGGGCGACGATCTTGTCAAGGCGTTCCAGATGCACATCGTGTGCGCCCAGGTGCTGGCCCGCGCCGTTGCTCCCGGCATGCGCGACGCCGGCTACGGCCGGATCATGAACATCGTCTCGACATCGGTGGTGACGCCGATCCGCGGGCTCGGCGTGTCCAACGTCGTCCGCGCGGCGATGGGCAACTGGATGCGCACGCTCGCCCACGAGCTCGGACCGTTCGGCATCACGGTGAACAACATCCTGCCCGGCTTCACCAAGACGGCCCGCCTCGACTCGATCTTCAAGGGCCGTGCCAGCCGGGCTGGCACAAGCGTGGAGGAGGTCGAACAGGAGGCCATGAAGACCATTCCCGTCCGCCGTCTCGGCACGCCGGAAGAGATCGCAGCCGTCGCCGGGTTCCTCGCCGGCCCGGCCGCCGCCTACGTCAACGGGGTGAATCTCCCTGTCGATGGCGGCCGACTGGCGTGGCAGTGACCGTCGCTCCCGCCCGATCTGGCGCGTCGATGCGCCGATTGGACTGCTCGCACGTTCGCACGGCCTGGAAGGCCGTGGCACCCCCGCTCCAACCCTCGATGCCTTGATCCCCCGCCCATGCTCCGCCTCTCCCACTTCATCTCCAACCGCGACGAGCCGCCACGCTCCGGGGCGTACCTCGACGACATCGATCCGGCGACCGGCGAGCTCTTCTCGGAGGTGCCTGACGGCGACGAGCGCGACGTCGATATGGCCGTCGAGGCGGCGGCCCGGGCATTCCCGGGGTGGAGCGGAACGTCCGCCGCCGAGCGCTCCCGGTTGCTGCTGCGGCTCGCGGACCTGATCGAGGAGCGGCTCGACGAGTTCGTGCTGAACGAGAGCATGGACAACGGCAAGCCGGTCGCGTTGGCCCGAGGCCTCGACATTCCGCGTGCCGCGGCCAACCTCCGCTTCTTCGCCACCGCCATCCTCCATTGGTCGAGCGCGTCGCACGCCACGGACGCCGCCGTTGCCGGCGGTGGACGGGCGATCAACTACACGCTGCACACGCCGCGGGGCGTCGCGGGTTGCATCAGCCCGTGGAACCTGCCGCTCTACCTCTTCACGTGGAAGATCGCTCCGGCGCTCGCCACGGGAAACACGGTCGTGGCCAAGCCGTCGGAGTTGACGCCGGTGACCGCGTACCTGCTGGGACTCGCAGCGCGGGACGCGGGACTGCCGCCCGGGGTGTTGAACATCGTGCATGGCTTGGGGGCCAAGGTCGGCGCAGCCATTGTGGCCCATCCTCGGGTGCCGGCCATCAGCTTCACCGGCGGCACCCGCACGGGGCGCGAGATCGCCCGCGTGGCGGGGCCGATGTTCAAGAAGCTCTCCCTCGAACTCGGCGGCAAGAACCCGACCATCGTGTTTGCCGACGCCGACCTCAAGCAGGCCGTGCCGGGCTGCGTGCGTGCCTCGTTCGCCAACCAGGGCGAGGTCTGCCTCTGCGGCGAACGGCTGCTGGTTCAGCGCTCGGTGCTCGACGCGTTCCTCCCCCGGTTCGTGGAGCGCACACGGGCGCTGCGGGTGGGCGATCCGCTCGAGCCCACGACCGACCAGGGCGCGATCGTCTCGAAGGCCCACCTCGACAAGATCCGCTCGTATCTCGCGCTCGCGCGGGAGGAAGGCGGTGAGATCCTCTGCGGCGGCGAAGCCCCGGACCGACTGCCGCCTCGCTGCGAGCATGGCGCGTTCCTCGAGCCGACGGTGATCACGGGACTCGCCCCCGACTGTCGTGTCAACCAGGAGGAGATCTTCGGCCCGGTGGTGTCCGTCATTCCGTTCGACGACGAGGACGAGGCCATCGCGATCGCGAACGGCACTCCCTACGGGCTCTCCGCGTCGGTGTGGACCAGCGATCTCACGCGAGCGCACCGCGTCGCGGCCCGTCTGGAGGCAGGCACGGTTTGGATCAACACCTGGCTGCTGCGCGACCTGCGTGTGCCCTTCGGCGGCGTGAAGGCCAGTGGCGTCGGCCGCGAAGGCGGCGAGGACGCGTTGCGGTTCTTCACGGAGAGCAAGAACGTTTGTGTGGGGCTGGGGTGAGTGCGGGGGCGTGGAGTGAGAGCGAAGCCGTGTGAACGAAAGGGTTATCAGGTATCAGGTGTGTTCGAGGGCGGATGAACCGAG
>JAGQOG010000381.1 GCA_020427695.1 Phycisphaerales bacterium | reverse complement strand
TACGCCCCAGCTCGTCGCAGACGAGCGCCTTCGTGGACGAGGTGCCGATGTCGAGGCCGAGGAAGTGCATTGTGAATCGGGGACGTGGGGCGGCGCGGACGCGCTCGAACGTTCGTGGGTATCAGGAATCAGGTATCAGCCACCGATGAAGGCCGTGGGAGTGGCGCCTCAGAGGGCACCTTGCGCGCACACTACCGCGCCGCCGCGACCGGCGGTCACCAGCCGTTGTGCTGATACCTGATACCCACTTCGTTCGCCGGCGCACGGCAAACGCAAACCGCGTCCACCTCTCCCCTGATACCGCCTTCGTCCTACGGCGCCCGGCAACGGCAAACCGCGCCCACCGTCCACCCTAGGGCGTCGGCACAGCTCGCTTCGCGCTCGAAGGTTTCCCCTTTCCCGTCATCACGCGCTCCGCGTACGTCACCATGGCGTCGCGCAACTGCTCGAAGCTCTCGAGCACGTAGAGGATCGGCTGGTAGTGGTCGATCTCGAACGACGTGTCGCACACGGTCTCGAGGTGGAACGGTCGGCGATCGACGTCGGGCGAGGTCAGGGCATGGCGCGACTCGCCGGGCGACGAGATGAGCCCCGAGCCGTAGACCTTCAACTCGCCATCCTCGCGGATGAGTCCGAACTCGACGGTGAACCAGAACAGCCGTGCCAGCCGCTCGGTGTGATGGTCGTCCTCGCACTCGAGGGCGGCGAGGCCGTAGGTCTGGAGGAACTCGGCGAAAACCGGATCCGCGTGCAACGGCACATGGCCGAAGATGTCGTGGAAGATGTCCGGCTCGGGCAGGTAGTCGATCGACTCCTTCGGCCGAATGACGATCGTGGTGGGAAACTCGCGCCGCGAAAGACAGGCGAAGAACGCCTTCGCGGGGACGTATCCCGGGACGGCCTTGGACTGCCAGCCCGTCATCGGAAGCAGGCGGGCGTTGATGTCGCTCAGTGGCGGGATGCGGTCGCGGCGAAGATTGATCGCCTTTGCGCCGTCGAGATACGTCTTCGAGGCGTGCTCGCGCAAGTACGTCATCTGCTGGTCGAAGAGCGTCGTCCAGGTTTCCTGGTTCTCTGCGGAATAGCCCGCGTAGTTTTGATCGATGTACATCTGCGTCGGGTCGGCGTATCCCGGCTGGCCGAAGTGGTCGGCGTACGCCTGCGCCCGCTTGGCCTGGGCATCGTCGATCATCTCGTGGTTGAGGCTTCCGCTCATCTTCATCACGGCTGTCTCCTGTCGGTCGGACCAACTATGGATGATAGCGGCGGCACTGGGTACAGCGCTGGGAGCGACGCCGGGGCGACCATGCCGGAGCGGCCGCCCGTGCCGGGGTTACCGGCCGGCGGTGGCTTCGTTCGGCACCGGTTCGCCGAAGAGGCCGGCGACGAGATTCTCGACGGCCATCTCCGTCATCCACGTGCGATCCTCGACCGTCGCGCTGCCGAGATGCGGCAGCAGGAACACGTTGGGCAGTTCGCGCAGCCCGGGATGCACGCGGGGCTCCTCTTCGAAGACGTCGAGGCCGGCGGCGAGGATCTGGTGCGATCGCAGCGCCTGGACCAGCGCCGCCTCGTCCACGATGGGTCCGCGGGCGGTGTTCACGAGCACGGCGCTGGGCTTCATGAGGGCGAGCCGCCGCGCATCGATGAGGTGGTGCGTCTCCGCGGTCAGGGGCGTGTGGAGCGTGACGGCATCCGCCTGGCGCAGGCCGTCGTCGAGCTCGACGCGCGTCGCCGCCAGCGGCGGGGCCTCGAACTCGGGGTGGGCGCGGCGGGCGGCATAGAGGATGCGCATGCGCCAGCCGACCGCACGACGTGCCACGGCGGCGCCAATCCGACCGGCGCCGACAACGAGCAGCGTCCGTCCCACGAGCCGGCGTCCGAGGAGTTCGTGCGGCGAGACGCCCGTCCAGTTGCCGCCGCGGACGAGGGCATCGCCCTCGGAGGCGCGCCGGGCGGCGCCAAGCAGCAGCAGCCAGGCGATGTCCGCGGTCGGCTCGGTCACCGCATCAGGCGTATGCCCGACGAGGATGCCGCGCTGGCGGCACCTGTCGAGATCGATGTTGTCCACGCCGGTGGCGTAGTTGCTCACGATTCGCAGTTGCGGTCCGGCGGCGTCGAGGACCGCGGCGTCGATGCGGTCGCGCGGCGTGCTGAGCACCCCGTGCATGCCCGCCACCGCGCGGCGCAGGGCTTCGGGCGTCAAGGCCCGATCCTCCGGATTCGATCCGATCGACCAGTTGGACCGCGCCTCGGGCCGCGCCGCCAGCGTCGCTTCGAGCATGGCGACGGCATCGCCGGGAAGGGGCCGCGTGATGAAGACCCGCATGGTCATGGTTCCAGGAGGGGCGTCGCCGCCGCGCCTCGGGGATCGGTTGGCAACCAGGGCAGGTTCACTCGGGGTCGCAGCCGGTTGCGAGTTGGTCGAGCGCTTCCAACGCCGAGTGCTCGTCGGCGATCGTCCCCGTGGCCTCGACGCGATGCACGCCAAAGGCTCCGCGCACGTCGAATCCTCCTGGATCGACGCCAACGAGGCATGGTTCGTCCAACTCGATCTCCCGCTGTCGAAGTGTGGCGGCGCGCAGCACGTCCCGGCGCTGCCCATTCACCTCTCGGCACACCATGGCCTCGATCCCGGCCAGTGGGTTCGGTCGCATGAGGCCCACGCCGTCGATGATCAATCCCTCGTGTCGGGCCGCATCGATCGACATGAACGCCCAACGAACGTCCGGCGGATCCCCGTGGTAGATCCGCCAGCGATCGGTCAAGTGACCGTGCGGCCCCGACTCGTCGAGGGGCTCCAGGCTGACCATCAGCTCCATGCACCCGTCCTCTTCATCCGGAACGAAGAGGACCACGTCCACCGACTCGAGCATCGCGACCATCACCGGGGCGACGAGCTGACCGTCGGGGGCAGGCACGAAGTCGATCGGCCGGATGTGCTCGTCGAAGTGGAGGGATCCGCCATAGCAGCGCCGCAGGAAGCGCCACGCCTTGTCGACATCCTCCAAACCCGGGTCGTCCATGCGGCGCATGGTACGACAGGGTCGCGGTTCGTCGGGCCGGCGGCCCGATCCGCGGGGCGGAAGTGCCTACTTGGCGTCCTTCCTCGAACGGATTTCGGCCTCGGAATCGCCCTGCCCGCTCGGCCCCAGGTGCAGAATCTCCCCCAAGGCCACTTCCAGCGCTGCCTCCGAGGTGCGCAGGCTCTCCTCGAGGACGCGAGCGGACGGGTTGCGCACCCCCGTATCCGCCACGTGGGAACGCAGGGCGCGAACCTGCTGGAGGAGCCGTTCGAGCTGCACCAAGAAGGACTCGAAATCGTTGGGCCGTGGAAGGTCCATGTGCAAATCCACCCGGCGTGCCCGCCACGGCTCGCGCGAGCCTCGGCGAAGGGGCGTGCCCCAGATCGTGCGTTCTCTCCTCGGGGGCGAGTATAAAGACCGGGTTCAGACGATCGATGTGGGATTCACCACATTGCGTGTCGATCGGTCCCGGTTCGGCGCTTACCGGACGCGTCTCTCCGCGGGTCGCGTTCCCAGAACCACCTCGCTTCCCGATCTTCCCCCACTTCCGAACCCCGTGACCTTCATCGCCGTCTCCATCGCCATCGAGTCCGCGGCCGAGGTGCCGAGCGCGCTCCAGCGTGCGGTGCGGGCAGCGGAGGATGGCGCCGAACTCGTGGAGTGGCGCATCGACGAGATCGCGAACGAGCCGGACGGCGCCGCCCTGACCACCCGGCTGGTGGCCGAAAGTCCGCTGCCGAGCATCGTCACCTGTCGCCCGATCTGGGAGGGCGGGTACTACGACGGCGGGGACGACGAGCGGGTGAGCCTCTTCGAGGCGGTTGGGACCGCCGACCATCCGCCGCGCTACCTCGACGTCGAGCTTGCGGCGTATGCGCGCAGCCGCAACCTGCGGCAGAAGGTCAACCTCGTGGTCGCCCATCCCGAGCAGGTTCGCGACCTCCGCACGGCGCTCGTCCTCTCGAGCCACGACTTCGACGGTCGGCCCGCCGACCTCCTCCGTCGTCTGCATGCCATGCAGGACGAGCCCGCCTGCGCCGTGGCCAAGCTCGCGTGGCGGGCACGATCGATCCGCGACAATCTGGAGGCGTTCGAGCTGCTGCGCCACCGCGGCAAGCCGATGATCGCCCTCTGCATGGGCGACTTCGGGGTGATGAGCCGCCTCCTGGGCCCGAAGTTCGGCGCGCTCCTCACCTTCGCCAACGACGAGGAGGGGCGCGGCACGGCGCCGGGACAGCCGACCGTGCGCGAACTGTCGCAGGTCTATCGCTTCCGACGAATCGGCCCCGCGACGCGCGTGTACGGGGTGATCGGCTGGCCGGTGCGGCAGTCGAAGGGACCGCTGGTGCACAACGCCGCGTTCGATGCGGTCGGCCACGATGGCGCGTACGTGCCGATGCCGATCGCGCCGGGCTGGGAGCCGTTCAAGGCCACGGTCGATGCGCTGCTCGAGGCGCATTGGCTCGACTTCCGCGGCGCCAGCGTGACGATTCCGCACAAGGAGAACCTCCTTCGCTTCGTGCGCGAGCGGGACGGCGCTGTCCATCCCGACGCCGAGGCGATCGGTGCCGCCAACACGCTGGTCGTGCGCGAGGACGGCACCCTGGAATGCCTGAACACCGACGCGCCGGCAGCGGTGCAGACGCTGATCGAGGATGGCGGGATCGGCGAGGGCGACCTCGCGGAGGCGCGGATCGCGGTGATCGGCGCCGGCGGGGCGGCGCGGGCGGCGGTCCGAGGCCTGAGCGAGGTCGGGGCGACGGTGACGGTCCTCAATCGGACTTCGGAGCGGGCCGAACGGCTGGCCGCCGCCCTGAACGGCCTGCCGACGCGCCGCGGCCGCGCCGCCGAGGTGCGGACCGGAAACATGCAGGAGTTGTCCAGCACGAGCTTCGCGGTGATCGTGAACTGCACGCCTGCGGGCATGGCCGGCGGAACCGCTCCCGATGCGTTGCCGGTCCCCGACGACGTCCGGTTGGAGGGCACGACCACGGTGTTCGACACCGTCTACAACCCGCCGGGGACGCCGTTGTTGGCGCTCGCCCGGGATCGGGGGGCCCGCACCGTGGGCGGCACGGGGATGTTCCTGCGGCAGGCCGCGTTGCAGAGCACCGCGTGGACCGGTCATGCCGGGGCGCTCGACGCCATGCGCCGCGCCATGGAGGACGCGCTTCCGACGACGTCGTCCCGGAGCGAGCCGTGAGCGCGGCGGCGCGCTGGCGACTGGCCGGCGAGCGATGGCTTGCCCTCGAGCCGTGGGCACTCATGGGCATCGTCAACGTCACCCCGGACAGCTTCTCCGACGGCGGAAGGTTCCTCGACGTGAAGGCCGCCATCGATCACGCCGTGCGCCTGGTGCGCGAAGGGGCGGCGATCATCGACGTCGGCGCCGAGTCCACGCGACCCGGCGCGGAACGCGTGCCGGCCATGGAGCAGCTTCGGCGGGCGCTCCCGGTCGTGCGGGCCCTGACCGCCGAGGGTGTTCTCGTCTCGATCGACACCACGCTGGCGTCCGTGGCGGAGGCGGCCTTCGAGTGCGGGGCCGTCGCGGTGAACGACGTGGCGGCCGGCACGGAGGATCCGCGGATGCTCGACGTCGTGGCCCGCCGCGGCGCCGCGATCGTGCTCATGCACCGTCTGCATCCGCCAGAGCGGGACGCGTACAGCGACCGGTACCGCGCCGGGGAGCGGCCCGCGTACGGCGACGTGGTCCGCGCCGTGGCGGGGTTCCTCGCCGAACGGCGACGCGCCGCCGTCGCGACAGGCGTCGCGCCCGAGCGCATCGCGATCGACCCGGGGCTCGGATTCGGCAAGACCGTCGCGCAGAACTATGCGCTCGTCGCCCGAATCGACGAGCTCGTGCGCGGTGGATCCCCGGTCCTGATCGGCGCCAGCCGCAAGAGCTTTCTCGGCGCTGCGGCGGGCGGTGTGCCCCCGGACCAGCGCTTGCCGGGCTCGCTCGCTGCCATTTCGGCAGCGTATCTGCGGGGCGCTCGGCTGTTCCGCGTGCACGACGTGGCGGCCAGCCGACAGGCGCTGGCGGTCGCGAAGGAAGTGGTCGAGGCCGCGGTTGAAGGGGCCGGTTCCGGTGCTACCATTGCCTTCCCGCCGGGGTGAGCCCGAGCGGCGATCGCGGAGATTCGACCCATGGCCAGCGCCGACGTGCATGAATTCACCGACACCAACTTCGACGCGGAAGTTCTCAAGTCCAACCAGCCCGTGCTCGTGGACTTCTGGGCAACCTGGTGCGCTCCGTGCGTCAAGCTCGGACCGACCATCGAGGAGATCGCGGCGAAGTACAAGGGCAAGGTGAAGGTGGGCAAGGTCAACATCGACCAGCACTCCGACGCGGCCATGAAGTACAACATCCGCTCGATTCCGACCGTGCTGATCTTCAAGGACGGCGCCGTGCAGAAGCAGTTCGTGGGCCTCGTGCCCAAGGCCGACTTCGAGACGAGCCTGAACAGCATGGTGGGCTGACCGACCGGCGAGGCTGCTCATCGACGCCGGCATGCCGAGGCTACTCATCGACGCCGGCACGCCGAGGCTACCCAGCGACGCCGGCACGCCGAGACACGCTCATGCATGGCGGTGCGGCGAACCGTTGCGGTTCGCAGGTCCGTTCGGCACACTGCGCGTGCGCCCCCGCTTACGATGGTGGGCCATGCTTCTGCTCCACGAAGTCCCAGGACACCTCCTCCGACGACTCCGGCCACGGGCAGCGTCGTTCGCCCGTTCGGCCCTCGCGCGGCCGGTGGTGCTGCTCGTGGCGCTGGCGATCGCGGCGCGGTCCGGGGCGGCCGGCGACCGGGCCGTGGTCGCCGTCGATCTGCTTCGCCTGCAAAGCGTCGCCTCGATCGACGTGTCGCGGGATGGACAGGTGGCCGTCTACGCCGTCCGTTCGATCGCGCCTGCGGAGTGGCGCGGCGACGATGTGGAGTACGCCCCCGTCTCGCACTTGTGGTTGGTGAACCTCCAGGCGGAGCGACCGGTCCCGGTCCAGTTGACGTACGGCGAGCAGACGGATTCCGACCCGGTGTTGTCGCCGGACGGCCGACGGGTTGCGTTCGTGAGGAAGCGGCCGGGTGGCGATGCGCAGGCCCATGTGCTGTCGCTCGCGGGTGGCGAGGCCATGCCGCTCGCCGTCGTGCCGGGCGGCGTGACCGATCCGCAGTGGTCGCCCGACGGCAGCACGATCATGGTGTCTGCGGGCGTGGCGATCGGCGAGTTGCCCGGCACGCCTTCGTGGAGCTCGGAGCGTCCCGGTCGCGACTGGAACGACGAGCCGTTCTCGGGCACGGCGTCGGCGCCGAAATCGAAGGAGCCGTCCCCCGCCGGCGATCCCGAGCGGGTGCGGGCGTGGTTGGCGCGGAATGCGGCCCAAGGCGATCCGATCGTGGTGACGCGCCTGGCGTTTCAGAGCGAGCGCGACGTTCGTCGCGGCTGGCGGTTTCAGCAGATCTTCCTGCTCTCGGCCAGCGACTCCTCGGCGCCGCCGCGGCGGGTGACTTCGGGATTCCGCGACCACAAGACGCCCCAGTTCATGCCCGATGGCCGGCGCATCATCTTCGCCGCCGCGGACCCCGGCACGATGCATCCCGACCGCGAGGAAGCGAGCGGGATCTGGTCTGTCGCCATCGACGGCGCCGACGAGCGCGAGTTGCTCCAGTTGCCCGGCTGGCAGCTCACGCGGCCGAGGCCCAGTCGCGACGGGTCGGTGGTGGCGTTCCTGGGCAAGCAACTGGACGATCCCGCGTATCGTCAAACCGTCATCGGACTGGTCGGACCAAGCGGCGGCGAACCGATCTGGTTGACGGAGTCGCTCGACCGGTCGGTGCGGCAGTTCGAGTGGATGGGTGCCACGCCGAAGCTGCTCCTCACCGCTCCCGATGCGGGCGGCGTTCCGCTCTTCATGGCCTCGCCGGGGCTTCTCGAGGCGTCGAAGATCGTTTCCGAATCGGGCGGATCGCCGATCGGCGTGCTTGCCTTCGGCACCAGCGGCGCGGTCACGGTCTACGCCCAATGCAGCGTCGAGCAGCCGTGCACGCTCCGCATGCGCGACAACCGCGGCGACCGCGAGATTGCGGACCTCAATCCGTGGGTTGCGGATCGACGGCTCTCGCGGCCGGTTCGCGGCGAGGTCAAGCGACCCGACGGAACCATCGTCGAGTACTGGGTGATGGAGCCGTCGAACCGGAAGCCCGGTCAGCGCACACCGCTCCTCCTCGAGATCCACGGCGGACCGTCCGGCATGTGGGGACCGGGCGAGGCGAGCATGTGGCACGAGTTCCAGATGTTCTGCTCCGCCGGATGGGGCATCGTGTATGCCAATCCGCGCGGGTCGGGCGGCTACGGATACGCCTTCCAGCGCGGCAGCCGCCAGGACTGGGGCGCCGGTCCGGCCGGGGACGTGCTCGCCGCGGTCGACGAGGCGTTGCGCCTCGACTGGGTGGACAGCGATCGCCTGGCGGTGACGGGCGGAAGCTACGGCGGATTCCTCACGGCATGGCTCATCACGCGGGATCACCGGTTCAAGGCGGCGGTGGCCCAGCGCGGCGTGTACGACCTCGACACGTTCTTCGGCGAAGGCAACGCCTGGCGCCTGGTCGAGCGCAGCTTCGGCGGCCTCCCGTTCGATTCGCGCCTGCGCGACCTGCTCGACCGCAACAGCCCCTTCCTCGATGCACGGCGGATCCAGACGCCCCTGCTCATCCTCCACGGACTGCAGGACATGCGCACGGGCGTGTCGCAGGCCTTCATGCTCTACCGCGCGCTCAAGGTGCTGAACAAGCCCGTTGAGCTCGTGCTCTACCCCGACGCCGATCACGACCTGTCGCGCGACGGCAATCCGAAGGACCGCATCGATCGACTCCTGCGGATCTCGGAGTTCATCGGGCGGTGGGTGAAGTAGCGTGCGTGCTGCGCACGCGGATGATGAGGTCGGCGGGCGGTTGCCCGCCGCTTCTTGGCGGGATTGATCACAACGGCCGTCCGACCGCGAACGGTGTGTGCCACTGACTGCCCGTGTGTGCGGGCAGTCAGTGCGTCGAGCGCACCTTGATGCCCTCGCGCACGACGTCGGACGGTCGTTGGAACCTCTCCCTCCCGCGGGTCGATCCCGGCGCTGCCGGGTCGGCC
>JAGQOG010000380.1 GCA_020427695.1 Phycisphaerales bacterium | reverse complement strand
GGCCGGATCCTTCGGAGGCACCACGGCGCCGTGCCCCTCCAGGACATCAACGAGGTGCTGCTGGTGTCGGCGCTCCGCGCCGATGACGCGCGAGAACGGCGGCTTCGCGCCGAAGCGATCGATGACCGCGGCGTAGAACGACTCGGCGCGCCGCTCGTCCGCCAATGCCTCGAGCGCCACGTTGTACGCGACCGCCGAGAGCGAGCCCCGCTGCGCTTCGATCCGGGCCAGATCCGTCTCCGCACCTTGCGCCGACCTCATCCGCTCGACATAGTCGCGCACGATCGGCTCGTAGGCGGGTGTGCGCAGCCCGATGGTCTTCGCCTCCTGGAGCGCCGCCTCGTACGCCACGCCGTCGTCCAGCACGCGGTACGCCAGCCAGATCGCGCCCACGCGGTTCGCGGACGCGCAGTGCACCAGGACGGGACGCTTCGCGGATCGGAGCAGTTCCCGGCTGTGGTCGATGAGCTCGTCGGTCAGCTGCTGCGGTCCGTTCCATCCCGGATTCTCGTAGGCCATTCCGAGTTCGCGCACCGCCGCGGCCTCGTCGAAGTCGCCGTGCTCGGCGACCGGAAGCATGTCGATCACGGAAACGACTCCCGCCCGCTGCGCCGCCTCGAGATCCGGCTTCGCGACCGCTCCGGCCAGGAAGAATCCGTCGATGGCGTGCACGCGCTTGATCGAGCCGAGCTTGGCGGCCTCGAGCACGGCTGCCGACGGACCGGCGGCCCGTCCCGCGGCCTGCGGAACATGGACGAGGAGCACGAGCGGGCCCTCGCCGCGCACATCGACCACCGCATCGGGCAGTTCGCGAAGCAGGAGGAGCAGACCGGCCCTCAACTCCTCCGTCCGATCGCCGAACACCAGGCGTCCGGCGCCCCGGCGCACCTCGACGGCTCCATGGCCGGCGAGCATTTCCGAAAGGCCCGACCACTTCTGACCCGGCCACACCACCACCTGTCGGATCGACCCCGTGGCGCTCGTTGCGACGCTGGTCACGAGCGGCTCGGCCGCCGGCGCTTCGGGCACCAAGGCGTCGAGGTCGGTGGCGACCATGCGCAGGGGCGGCGGACCTGGCCGCGGCGGGGCGGCGCTCCATGCGCTGGTCGGCAGCAGCAGTCCCGAGCCGATCACGAGCGTCACCAGTGTTCGTCGCATCGTCGTGCCTCCGTGGGTCCAGCCCGCCTGCTTCGGCGGACAGATCGATGATCATCCGGCGGTTGGAGCGCCCCATCGGCAGGAAGGTTCCCGCCGTGTCGTATCATGCCCGCTCCGCTCCCTCCGCCTCCGCGCTTCCACGCCAACCATTCTGCCATGCATCTCTCCACCCTCGTCATCCACGGCGGCCAGCGCCACGACCCCACCACCGGCGCCGTCATGCCCCCCATCTCGACCAGCTCGACCTACGCCCAGGAGAGCCCGGGCGTGCACAAGGGCTTCGAGTACTCCCGCAGCCACAATCCAACCCGCTATGCGCTCGAGCGGTCGATCGCCAGCCTCGAAGGCAGCTCCCTTTCCGACCGGGACGACACCACCAACGGCGCCTTCGCCTTCGCCTCCGGCCTGGCGGCGATGGGCACGTGCCTCGAGCTCCTCGACTCCGGCGACCGGGTGGTCGCGATGGACGACCTCTACGGCGGCTCCTACCGCCTGCTCAGCCGGGTCCGCGAGCGATCGATGGGCGTCAAGGTCACCTACGTGGACATGACCGATCCGGCGCGGATCGAAGCGGCGGTAAGAGACGGCAAGGCCAAGATGATCTGGGTCGAGACGCCGACCAATCCCACGCTCAAGCTCGTCGACCTGGCGGCGGCGGCGGAGATCGGGCGGAAGCACGGTGCGATTACGGTCTGCGACAACACCTTCGCCTCCCCCATTCTCCAGCGGCCGCTGCAGGCGGGCTTCGATGTGGTCATGCACTCCGCCACCAAGTACCTCGGGGGCCACAGCGACGTCGTGGGCGGAATCCTGGTCACGGGCCGGAAGGACATCGCGGAGCGGCTGCGGTTCCTCCAGAACGCGATCGGGTCCATCATGGGTCCCTTCGACGCCTACCTGGTCCTTCGCGGAATCAAGACGCTCGGCGTGCGCATGCAGCGCCACTCCGAGAACGGCATGGCCGTCGCCTCGTGGCTCGAGCGTCATCCCAAGGTCGATCGGGTCGTGTATCCCGGTCTCGCGAGCCACCGCCAGCACGCGCTGGCGTCGCGCCAGATGAGCCTCGACGGGAAGCCGGCGTTCGGCGGCATGATCACCATGTTCCTCAAGGGCGGTCTGGCGGAGAGCCGCCGCTTCCTGGAGAACGTGCATCTCTTCGCCCTCGCGGAGAGCCTGGGCGGGGTGGAGTCGCTCATCGAGCACCCTGCCATCATGACCCATGCCTCGGTGCCGCCGGAGAATCGCGCCAAGCTCGGTATCAGCGACACGCTCGTCCGCCTGAGCGTCGGCATCGAACACGTGGACGACCTGATCGCCGACCTGGAGCACGCCCTGTCGAAGGTTTGACCGTCATGCCGGGCAGTCTCGACGACATTCTCGGAGTGGTTCGCCACTACTGGGGCTACGACACGCTCCGTCCACTCCAGGAGGAGGCGATCGAAGCGGGGCTGGCCGGACACGACTCGCTCGTCGTGCTCCCGACGGGCGGCGGCAAGTCGTTGTGCTACCAGGTGCCGCCGCTGCTCGGCGAGCGGATGGACGTGGTCGTGTCGCCCCTCATCGCCCTGATGAAGGACCAGGTGGACGGCCTGGTCGCCAACGGCTACCCGGCGGCGGCGTTCCACAGCGGCCTCGACGCCCAGCAGCGGCAGGAGGCCCGCGAGCTGGTCCGTTCCGGGCGTTGCCGGCTGCTCTTCGTCTCCCCGGAACGCCTCGTTTCGCCGTCGTTCCTGGCGTTTGTCGAGGAGTGCGGGGTGTCCAGCTTCGCCATCGACGAGGCCCACTGCATCAGCGAGTGGGGCCACGACTTCCGACCCGAGTATCGCCAGCTCGCCGTGCTGCGCGAGCGCTTCCCGCACGCGAGCCTGCACGCCTACACCGCGACCGCCACGCCGCGGGTGCGCCAGGACATCGTCCAGCAGCTCCGCCTGCGCGATCCGCGCATCATCGTCGGCACGTTCGACCGTCCGAACCTCGTCTACCGGATCGTGCCCCGGGTGGAGCGGTTCCGGCAGACGCTCGACGTGCTCACCCGACACCCGGGCGAAGCCGCGATCGTCTACTGCATCAGCCGGCGCGAGACCGAGGACCTCGCGGTGCGCCTGCGCGAGCGCGGACTCCGGGCCGCGCACTACCACGCGGGCATGCTGCCCGAGGCGAGGCGGGAGACGCAGGAGCGATTCGCCGACGAGCGGCTCGACATCGTCACGGCGACCGTCGCATTCGGCATGGGCATCGACCGGAGCGACGTGCGCTGCGTGCTCCACACCGGCATCCCCAAGTCGGTGGAGGCGTATCAGCAGGAAACCGGCCGCGCCGGCCGCGACGGCCTCGCCGCCGAGTGCGTGCTGCTCTACTCCTACGCGGACGTCGAACGGTGGGAGTCGCTGCTCGAGCGGGGCCACCTCGACGCCCGCGACCGCGTGGGACCGGACGCCGACGCCATTGCGCAGCTCGAGACGGCGCACGCGGCGCAACGGACGCTGCTGCGACAGATGGCCGGACTCGCTTCGAACGCCCGCTGCCGGCACGCGGCACTGAGCGAGCACTTCGGCCAGGCCTTTCCCCATGCGACCTGCGGCGCTTGCGACGTGTGCCTGGGCGAAGTGGACGGACTCCCCGATGCCACGGTGGTGGCCCAGAAGATCCTTTCGTGCGTGGCCCGCGTCGAGCAGCGCTTCGGTCTCGGCCATGTGGCGGACGTGCTCGCCGGGGCGGACACCGAGAACGTGCGGCGTCTTGGCCACGAGCGGCTGAGCACCTACGGGCTCCTGCGCGACCTGCCGAAGAACGCCCTCCTCAACCTCATGCACCAGCTCCTCGAGCAGGGTCTCCTCGTCCGCAGCGACGGCGACCGCCCCATCGTGCACCTCAACGATGCCTCGATCGAGGTCATGCGCGGCTCGCGCGAGGTCGTGCTCCTGCGACCCATCAAGGCCGGACGCACGCGACAGGCCAAGGTGGAGGAGAGCGGTTGGCAAGGGGTGGATCGCGACCTGTTCGAGGCGATGCGGGCGCTGCGCCGCGACATCGCCGAGGCCAAGGGCGTGCCGCCCTACGTCGTGTTCGGGGACGTGACCCTGCGCGAGCTCGCCGCCCGACGGCCGAGCACGCTCGAGGCCATGGCCGGCATCAAGGGTATCGGCAAGCGCAAGCTCGCCGACTACGGGCCGCGGTTCCTCGAGGTGATCCTCGAGCAGGCGCACACCAGCGGGCTGGGCCTCGACGCGGAATAGGACGGGTGGTTCCGATCGAGCATCGGGTTGGAGTCGAGGGTGCCACGGCCATTCTGGCCATGTCGAACGCACGCTGCGTCTCTGCACGGCCTGGAAGGCCGTGGCACCCTCGAGACGGGACCCTCGAGACGGGACCCTCGAGGCGGACCTCAGGCGGACCCGCGGGAAGCGTCGTCCGAAACACTCTCCTCGACCGGATCCTCGACGACGGCGATCTCGATCTCGCCGCCGTCCTCGTTCTGCTCCACGAGGATCATGCGCTGTCGGGCCAGTTCGAGCATCGCCAGAAAGAGACCGATCGCCTCGAGGCGCGTGCGCCCCTCGAAGATGCGGCGAAACGACGCCCGTCGCATCGGTGCCCGCCGGAGCTGGTCGAGCAGGTCCTCCTGGTGGAGGGCGATCGGCGTGTCGTCGTACTCGACGCGGTGCTCGCCGAGGCGAGCGAAGTCGATCGATCCCACGATCCGCTCGTACGCATCGAAGAGGTCGAGCAGGTGTGCATCCTCGAGTTCGACGCCGGCGTCCTCGGCATCGACCGGCGCCCGATCGAGCTCGGGTCGCACCGTGGCGGCATAGCGGAGGCGGAACTCGTCCCGACGGTGGTTGAGCTCCTCGGCGGCGTTGCGGTACCGCTGGTACGCGAGCAGTTGCTGCACCAGCTCGTGCCGCGGATCGACGTCGTCGCGGGGCGCCGGTGCGCCGCCGTCGCCATCGGCCTCGGCCCGCGCCTTCGGCGGGGCGAGGGTCCGCGACTTGATCTCGATCAGCGTGGCCGCCATCACCAGGAACTCGCCGGCGAGGTCGATGTCGACGTGGTCGATCTGCTTGAGGAAGCCGAAGTACTGGTCGGTGATCTCGTGGATCGGGATGTTGTGGACATCCACCTCCGCCCGCCTGATCAGGTACAGCAGCAGGTCCAACGGGCCCTGGAAGGCGTCGATCCGGACGGTGTAGTCCTCGTGGAGCGGCATTGGCGGATTGTACTGAGTGCGGGGGCGTAAGAACCGAGCGGTGCCGCTCGCACGAAGGGGGTATCAGGTATCAGGGGGTGCACACCGGGGATCGAAGGGCGTCGATCGCGAGGGCCGGCGCGTGTGGTCGGCGCAGCGAGCACCGTCCGTTCCGCCGTGCCCACCAACGGATACCTGATACCCCTCACCCCACGCGCCCATCGGCCACTCGCTGCCCAACCCACACTCGGCGTCCTCCGTCCACGGGGCGGTCGACTGATACCTGATACCTGTTACCTGATACCCCCACCCCTCGCGCCCAACGACCACTCGCTGCCCAACCCACACTCGGCGTCCTCCGTG
>JAGQOG010000379.1 GCA_020427695.1 Phycisphaerales bacterium | reverse complement strand
TCCCTCGGCGGTGCGACCATCGCCGGCCTCGATGCCGAGAGCGTCTCCTGTGTCGGGTGCCACGACGGATCGGTGGCCTTCGACGCCACGTTTGGCCTGCCCACGGGGCAACACGCTCGGGTGGCCGCCCAGTCCATGGGCAACAGCCATCCGATCGGTGTCCCGTACCGCACCCCGGATGACTGGCCCAGCGGGGCCGGCCTGCGGTCCCGGTTCGAACTCGATCGCCGGCTTCGCCTCTTCGACGACCGACTGGGATGCGGCACCTGCCATTCCGTGTACTCCAGCCGGGAGAGGCTCCTGGTGATGTCGAACGATCGCAGCGCCATGTGCCTGAGTTGCCACAAGGACTGAGTTCGATCGACGGGCGCATCGGAGGCGGTCCGAGTCCCCCGCACCGCGCTTCCCGCCCCTAGGACACGCCTGTGGAGGCCGGTTCTCAGGGATGAGAGCGGCACCGCGTCCGGTGAGAGCCGGATGGGGCGCCACGGGCGATCCCGGCCCCGACAGGCCCGCTCCACCCCCATCGGGACGGCCCTCGGGCCCGAAACGGGTTGGCATCCGCGTTGCGACATGACAACATGGATAGTGTTCCTCGGAGGTTGTCATGACGCATACGCGAGTCAAGCTGCTCGGAGCCGGCCTGGTGATCGCCGCTGCCACCACGATCCTCGCGGTCGCCGGCATGCGGGAGGGGTGGGTGTACTTCCTTCCCGTGGACCAGTTCATGGCCTCTGGCCAGCACCAGATGCAGCGTGTGCGCCTGCACGGAACCGTGGGCGAGGAACGCTTCGAGGCGAGCCGCGCCGACCTGAACGCGAAGTTCGACCTCAAGGGGAAGACCTCGTCGATCCGCGTCGAGTACACCGGGGTGATTCCCGAGATGTTCCAGGCGGGGCACGACGTGGTGGTTGAGGGGCAGTGCGACGAAGCGGGCGTGTTCCACGCCGACACCCTCCTCACGAAGTGCGCCAGCAAGTACGAGTCCGCCGACGGACAGGCGCCGCACGCCAATCCATACGCGGCGGAGTCGGCCGAATGATCGAACTGATCGGGAACCTGAGCCTCGCCGCGGCGGTGCTCGTCGCCGCGGCGACGGTGATCGCGTCGATCGGAGCCGCCGCGCTGGGGCCGGTTGCCGGCGCTCCGTGGCTGCGCGGCAGCCGGTGGCTGGTCGCATCCCTCGCCGTTTTCGTCACGGTCGCCGCCGCCATGCTGCTGACGGCGCTGATGACCCATGACTTCCGGTTCACCTACGTGGCCGCGTACACCGAGCGGGCGCTTCCGGTGGGCTTCACCTTCGCCGCGCTCTGGGCGGGACAGGAGGGAAGCCTCCTGCTCTGGGCGTGGCTCCTGTCGATGCTGTGCCTGATGGCGACGATGGGCTGGCGCCGGCTCGTGGGCACCGAGGTGGCGGTGGCCCATGCCGTACTCGCGGTCGTGTGCGGGTTCTTCGCCGTGATCCTCCTGTTCGCGGCCAACCCGTTCCAGATGTTCGACGGTCCGCCTCCGCTCGACGGACGCGGCCTCAATCCGCAGCTGCAGGACCTGGCGATGATCATCCATCCGCCGCTCCTGTTCACCGGCTACGCGGGCTTCACGATGCCCTTCGCCATGCTGGTGGGCGTGCTGATCGCCGGGCCTCGCGACAACCGCTGGCTGTCGCACATCCGCCGCTGGATCCTCTTCTCGTGGATGTTCCTGGGCGCCGGCATCGTGATGGGCGCGTGGTGGGCGTACATCGAGCTCGGATGGGGCGGCTACTGGGCGTGGGATCCGGTCGAGAACGCCTCGCTGCTCCCCTGGCTGACCAGCACCGCGCTCCTGCACTCGATCGTGGTGCAGCAGCATCGGGGCATGTTCCGGATCTGGAACGCCTCCCTGGTGGCGCTCACCTTCCTTCTGTGTCTGTTCGGAACGTACATCACGCGCAGCGGCGTCATCGATTCGGTGCACGCGTTCGCGGCGTCGCTGCTCGGCGTGTTCTTCCTCGTGTTCCTCCTGCTCATGACCGCACTGGCGGTCGGGCTCATCGTGTGGCGCCGCCGCAAGCTGGCGCCCGATCGGCCCCTCGAGGCGCTGGTGAGCCGCGAGGGCGCGTTCCTGGCGGGCAATGTCCTGCTCACGATCATGATGCTGGTCACCCTGGTGGGAACGATCTTCCCGCTGCTCGGCCAGCTCGTGGGCCACGAGGGGGTCACGGTCAAGGCGCCGTTCTACAACCGCGTCGTGGCGCCGATGGCCATCCTGCTCGTCGGGCTGATGGCGGTCGGTCCCGTCCTCGCGTTCGGCGTGCAGGCCGCACGGAAGATCGCCGTCAACCTCCGGATTCCGGCGGCGGCGGTCGTCGTCGTGACCGGCGGCACGCTGCTCCTGCTCACCGGCAACGTGTGGGCGCTCCTCTGCGTGGCCATCGTCACCCTCGGCACCTCGTCGGTCCTGCTGGACTTCGTCAAGTCGTTCTCGGCCCGCCGACGGAGCACGGGCGAAGGCGTGCTGGCGGCCACTGTGAACCTGATCGACACGAACCACCGTCGCTACGGCGGCCAGCTCGCCCATCTGGGCGTCATGATGATCGTGATCGGCGTCGCGGGATCGAGCCTGTTCAGCCGCGAGACGCTGCACCGTGTCGTTCCGGGACAGACGTTCGAGGTGGACGGGTACCGGGGCACGTTCCTCGGACTCACCGACATCCGCGGATCCAACTACAGCGCGGTGCAGGCGTCGGTGGAGCTGACCGACTCGAGCGGCGACACCCGCGTCGCCACTCCGGAGGTCCGCTTCTACGACACCTGGCCCGAACAGCCGAACACCGAGGTCGCACTGCGTTCGACCTGGCTCGAAGACACCTATGTCACGCTCGCCGGCTGGGAAGGCGGCGGACGCAATGCGGCGATCCAGGTCCGGGTGAATCCGCTCGTCCTGTGGATCTGGATCGGCGGCATCGTGATGGTCGCGGGCGGACTCTTCTGCCTGCTTCCCCGCCAGCTGCTCTGGCCACGTGCCGTCACGGCGACGGCCCTCCGGCGCTCTCCGGCGGTGGATCGTCCCGTCGAGCCGGTGGTTTCGACCTCCGTCGCGAACTCGGAGATCACCGCATGAACCGTTCGCTCCGGTGGATCGTGACGGCGAGCGCCGTCTGCCTCGGCGCGCCGACGATGGCCCAGCAACCCAACCCCGGTGCCGCTACCGGCGGATCGGGGGGCGACAAGTTCCCCTGGGTCGATGCGGCGTCGGCACCCGAAGCCCCCCCCGCCACGAACGCGCCGGCCGGCACCGGCGGCGCGGACGAGTCCGCCCTCGGCGCGATCGCGGTGCGCGTCATCCAGGGAACGCCGGACGGCCCGCCCCTGGGCGCGATGCCGCTCGACATCGAGCTCTACCACCGCGGTCAGCTGATCGACACCATCTCGACCGCCACCGACGAGCACGGCGTGGTGCTGGCGGAGAACCTGCCGGTCGGGATCGGGATCCAACCGATCGTGCGCACCCGCTACGGCGACCTGACCTACCAGGTCGAGGGCGGCGTCATGGACGCGGCCCACCGCCATCAGCAGATCGACCTCGTCTGCTACGAGCCGACCGACCAGGCGCCGGACTGGCGGGTGAAGATGCGACACGTGATCGTCGACCAGATCCCCATCGGCCTTCGGGTGACCGAGGTGATGGTGATCGAGAATCCCGCGGAGCGAACGTGGATCGGCGCTGCCGGCTTCGGACCCAAGCGGGTCACGACCGCGTTCCTCCTGCCCAAGGGAGCGCGGGATGTGACGCTCGGCCAGGGCTTCCACGACTGGTGCTGCTCCACGCTCGCCAACGGCGCCCTGATGAACCACCTTCCGCTCATGCCCGCGACGACGGAGATGCGGTATTCGTATGTGCTGCCCGCGGAGGACGGACACGTCACCTTGGACATCTCGGCGCCGGCCGAAGTCGACAGCACGATGGTGCTCGTGCCCGAATCCCTGGTGCCGTCCGCGGTCCGCGGTGTCGAGGCCGCGGGAACACAGCCGATGGGCGACGGCGGGGTGCGCTTCTACGCCGCGGGCGGGATGCAGGCCGGCGCGCGGGCCACGATCGAGTTCGCCGGCCTCCGCGGAGGCATCGCCACCGCATCGGGCGCCTTGCCGGCGACGCCAGGCGCGGCGGCCGAAGGCGCTGCACGCACGGCGGCGACGGGCGGCGCGGAACGAATGGCCAAGATCGTGGCGATTACGGGCGGCGCCCTGCTGCTGCTGATCGGCTTCGCGGTCATCCTGCTGGTGCGGCGAGGAAAGCGCTCCTCCCCTGCCTCCGAACATCCCGCTTGACCGACCGAAGGGTTGGCGTCGTGACGCTGAGCATGACAGACTCGCGACCAGTCCCATCGGCCGGCAACGCCGGACCGGCGGTTCGTGCGCAAGGGCTCGGCAAGGAGATCGACGGACGCCGGATTCTCGCGGGACTCGACTTCGAGCTGCCGCGGGGTTCGTTCACCGCCCTCCTTGGTGCAAACGGTGCGGGCAAGAGCACCCTTCTCAAGATCCTGTCCACCCTGGTCCCGGCGACCCAGGGCGAACTCCACCTCTTGAACGAGCGGTGCGTGCCCGAAGCCGTGCACCTGCGGGCCCGGATCGGACTGATCGGCCACGGGGCCATGCTGTACCGCGACCTGTCTCCGCTCGAGAACCTGGTGTTCTTCGGCCGGCTCTACGGGGTCCGGAATCCCCCCCAGCGGGCGGCCGAGCTGCTCGAGTGGCTGGGGCTCGCGCACCGAGGCGACGACCCGGTGAAGACCTTCAGCCGCGGAATGGTCCAGCGCGTGGCGATCGCGCGAGCCCTCATGCACGAACCGGATCTCCTGCTGGCGGACGAGCCGTTTGCCGGCCTCGACGCGCCCTCGACGAGCGCGGTCCAGCAGATGCTGACCGACCTGCATCGTCAGGGTCGAACGATCATCCTCGCCAATCACGACATCGCGCAAACGCTCGAACTGGTCGAGTGCGTGCTGGTCCTGCGCGGAGGACAACTCGTCGTGGACGCCCCGGCCGCCGACCACAACGCCCGCG
>JAGQOG010000378.1 GCA_020427695.1 Phycisphaerales bacterium | reverse complement strand
CTTGATGCCTCGATGCCTAGCGCACTCCCACCGTCCTACACCAACTGCTTCCGGAGGTAGTTGATCAGATCGATTCTCGTGATCAGGCCGTAGAAGCCCTTCTCGTCGGCCACGATGGCGACGCGGTCGGCGCGGAAGATCGGCAGGAGGTCGTTGAACGACGCGGTGGGACGGATCGTCTCCAGGCGGCTCGTCATGTAGTCGCGGACCGGCAGTCGACCGGCATCGTTCTCGCGGGTCAGGGCCAGCAGAATGTCGCTCTCGTCGAGCATGCCGACCACGTGGTCCTGTTCGTCGAGGACCGCCATCTGGCTCACGTCGAACATCCGCATCCGCTTGATCGCCTGGACCAGCGGCGTGTCGGGCTTGAGCGTGTAGTCCTGCCGCTCGTCGTGCCGCCGCGCAATGAGGTCGCGAAGGTCGCCGTAGCGCTTGCGCTCGATGAACCCCTGGTCGATCATCCAGAAGTCGTTGAACATCTTGCTGAGGTACTTGGCTCCGCTGTCGCAGATCAGCGACACGACGCGCTTGGGCTTCGTCTGCTCGCGGCAGTACTGGAGGGCGGCATGGAGCAGGGTGCCGACCGACGAGCCGGCCAGCACGCCTTCCTTGCGGAGCAGTTCGCGCACCGTGTGGAACGCCTGGGCGTCGGTCACCGAGTAGGCCTTGGTCACCAGGTCGAGATCGAGGATGTCCGGCACGAAGTCCTCGCCGATTCCTTCGACCAGCCACGATCCCGGCTCGATCCGGCGCCCTTCGTTCACCAGCGGGGCCAGGATCGAGCCGTCGGGGTCGGCGAGCACGATCTCGATGCTGGGATCCTGCTCCTTGAGGAAGCGTCCGACGCCGGTGACGGTGCCGCCGGAACCGACGCCGGCGACGAAGGCGTCCATCCGACCTTCCATCTGCGCCCAGATCTCCGGGCCCGTCGTGCGCAGGTGCGCTTCCGGGTTGGCGGGATTCCCGAACTGGTTCACGTAGAAGCTGTTCGGCGTCTCGGCGGCGATGCGTGCCGCCATGTCCTGGTAGTACTCGGGATGGCCCTTGCCCACGTCCGAGCGGGTGAGCACCACCTCGGCGCCCATCGCCCTCAGGTGCGAGATCTTCTCGTCGCTCATCTTGTCGGGCATGACCACCTTCATCCCGTAGCCCTTCTGCGAGGCCACCAGGGCGAGGGCGATGCCGGTGTTCCCGGCGGTGGCCTCGATGATCGTCCCGCCGGGCTTGAGGCGGCCGTCCTGCTCCGCGGCTTCCACCATGCTGATGGCGATGCGGTCCTTGATGGAGTTGCCGGGGTTCATCGACTCCATCTTGACGAAGAGCTGGCACGGACCCGTGTCGAGCTGCTTGAGCTCGAGCATGGGCGTGTTGCCGATCATCTCGAGGATGTTGTGGAAGACGGGCGCGACAGGGCGGTCGTGGTGGGTCATCGGATCGGCGGCTTGGGACATGGCGGCTCCGCCCGCGGGGCGTTCGGATCGACCGACGCGGGGCAGCGGCTATCGTAACGGCTTCGGCTGGCGGCGATGCAGATGGCGATCGTCGCCGAGTCCTCCGCACCGCATGGCGCACATGTCTCCCACGCGAAACGACCGTTCCCGCATCCCCGCCGGGAGCCTCCAACGTCCGATCGTCGGCGACAACGGGACTGGCGGCCTCGAACTGCGCTGGGACGGCGACCGTCCGGGCTCGGGCGTGCGCCTCGATCCGGGGTGGCTGGCCCGGCAGTTCCGGGGCGGAAGGCTGCCGCGTCGCCAGCCGTTGGCGAAGGCCATCGGAACAGGGGTGGCTTCGATCGTCGATGCGACGGGCGGCCTCGGCGAGGACAGCCTGCTCCTCGCCTGCCTGGGGTGGTCGGTGACGGTGTTCGAGCGATCCGCGGCGCTGGCCGCGCTCCTCGACGACGGCGTCAACCGGTTGCGACAGGGGGGCGACGCCATCGCGGCGGCGGCGGCCCGCATCAGCGTGATCGAAGGTGACGCGCGGCTGCTTCTTCCCTCAATGGAACGGCGGCCGGACGTCGTCTACCTGGATCCCATGTTTCCGCCCAAGCGCCGAAGCTCGGCGCTTCCGCCGAAGGCGATGCAGCTTCTGCGGGCGCTGGTGGGCGACGATCCCGATGCGGCGGAGATGCTCGCACTCGCCCGCACCGTGGCCACGCGCCGCGTGGTGGTCAAGCGGCCGGATCATGCCGCACCCCTCGCCGAAGGCGCGATCGCGGAGCACGGCGGCAAGCTGGTCCGGTACGACGTGTATGCACCCGTTCCACCGCCCGGCGGCCAGGTCGACGCCAGGCCCACGCTTCGGGAGCGAGGGCGCGAGACCTGACATGCACTGGTTCCTGGTGGCACATGTTCCGTCGGTGGGAGGGCACGCCCGGCTCGAGGGCGACGAGGCTCGGCATGCCGGGAGTCGTCGGCTGCGCGACGGCGAGTCGGCGGTGGTGTTCGATGGCGCCGGAACGGTCGGGGAGGCCGTGGTGACCGAGCGGGGGCGGACGCTCCAAGTGACCAGTGTGCGCCGCGTCGAGCGGGGTGCGCCCGAGATCGAAGTTGCGACCGCCCTGCCCAAGGGCGATCGCGCCGCGACGCTTCTCGACATGGGGACGCAACTGGGGATGGATGTGTTCACGCCGCTCGAAACGGCGCGCAGCGTCGTCTCGCCGACGGACAACGCACGCCGGCGGTGGGAGCGTGTCTGCGTCGAGGCGTGCAAGCAGAGCCGGCGGGCCTGGTTGCCGCGAATCGGCCCGACCGTGCCGCCCGAGCGGGCGGCGGAACAGGCGCTGGAGCGCGGGGCGGCACTCCTCCTCGCGGATCGGGAGGGAGCTCCCGTGTCATCCGTGCTCGATTCCCTTCGACACTGCGAGCGCCTGTGCGTCTTCATCGGTCCGGAGGGCGGCTTCACCGACGCCGAACGCGACGCGATCCGCGCTGCCGGTGCGCACGGGATCCGCCTGGCGGAAGGCGTGTTGCGGGTCGAGACCGCAGTGGTAGCGGTGGTGGCGTTGTTGCGAGCGGGCGCGTAGCGAGGGGTATCAGGTGCGTGCGGGGGCGTGGGAACCGGGCGGTGCCCGTTGCACGAAGGGGGTATCAGGTATCAGCAGGTGGATATCGAGGAACGAAGGGCGCCGTCCGGGTAGCCGTGACCGCCAGCAAGTCGTGACAACCGCACCCCACGTGCCCAGCGTGCGCGCGTTGCCCAACCTACGCCGCGCGTTCTCCGTTCCCACGCCGGTCTACTGATCCCTGATACCCCCGTCTTCCGTTCTCGAGCGCCCTACCCCACCCCGCGCCCAGGAACACGCTACGTCCGCCCAAGCAAACTCCGCTCCGCTTGCGCCTGCACGTGGTGAAGGTAGAGCTCGTGGTAGCGGCCGCGGCGGCGCATGAGCGTGTCGTGGTTGCCGCGCTCGACGATCCGTCCTCCGTCCACGACCAGGATCTGGTCGGCGCTGCGGATCGTGGAGAGCCGGTGGGCGATGACGAGGGAGATCCGTCCCGCGAGGATTCGTTCGACGCCCGCCTGGATCAGGCGCTCGGTCTCGGTGTCCACGGACGACGTTGCCTCGTCCAGGATGAAGATCGCCGGGTCGGCGAGCACCGCGCGGGCCAGGGCCACGAGTTGACGCTGCCCGGTCGAGAGCCTCGATCCACCCTCGCCCACCTGCGTCTCGTAGCCGTGCTCCAGGGCCACCACGAACGCGTGGGCGTTCACGGTGCGGGCGGCCTTCTCCACCTCCTCGTCCGAGGCGGCGAGTCGGCCGTACCGGATGTTCTCGAGGATGGTGCCTGCGAACAGGTGCGGCACCTGCTGGACGATGCCGAGACTCGACTGCAGCCAGTGCAGGGAGCGTTCGCGGTACTCCACGCCGTCGATCAGGACGGCGCCGGTGGTGGGCTCGTAGAACCGGCAGAGCAGGCTCACGATCGTGCTCTTGCCACCACCGGTGGGCCCGACGAGCGCGACGGTCTGGCCGGGCTCGATCGCCAAGCTCACGTCGTCGAGCACCTTCGGGCCCGCGCCGTACGAGAAGCCCACGTTCCGGAAATCGATGCGCCCGATCCGGCGCGGCAGGCCGTCTTCGGCCAGCGCAGGATCGGCGGATCCGCTCGCGGCGTGCCGGGCGATCACGGCCCTGACCGACTCCGAGTCGCGGATCGTGACCTCCGCGTCCATCAGCGTCTGGAGCCGCTCGGCCCACGACTGCGCCGATTGGATGTCGCCGAAGCGGCGGGCAAGCTCCTCGACGGGCATGAAGAAGAGCGCCGCGAACTGCATGAAAGCGACCAGCGTGCCGATGCTGATGGCGCCGTCCATCACCGACCAGCCGCCGCCGACGAGGGCCAGGGCGACGCCGATGCTGCTCAAGACCATGACCAGCGGCAGGTACGTGGCCGAAAGCACCGCGTTCGAGCGTGCCCAGG
>JAGQOG010000377.1 GCA_020427695.1 Phycisphaerales bacterium | reverse complement strand
CGGGGAGGACTCCTCCTCGAGGTGGTGGTCGCGTTGGCGCTGTTCGTCGGTGGGGCCCTGTTCGTCATGCGGTCGATTTGCGACGGCATCGCCGGCCGGGACCGGTCGCGGCAACGACAGGAGGCGGTCGATCTGGCTCGATCGGCGATCGCCCGGCTGGAGGTCGGGCTCATCAATCTCAGCGATCTTCGCAGCGGGCGGTTTGCCGAGACCGGCTCGGACGCCGACGGTGCGCGGATCGGCGGCACTGGTGTCGAAGGCGGTTCCGGCGTCGGAAGCGGATCGGGCCCCGACGCGTTCATCGTCGACGCCTCGACCGAACGCTCGCCGCATCGCGGCCTGACGATGGTCGAGATCCGTGTGCGGGCCGCACAGGGCGGCGACGGCACCGCTCCCGGACCGGTCCTGTGCACGCTTCGTCAACTCGTTCGCTTGCGGAACGACGACGCCGCGGACGCGTCGTTCCTCGAGGACGATCTTCTGGAAGGGCTGCCTCTTGAGTCCCCGCCCAATCCATAGTCTTCGTGCCCGGCGGGCGCTGACGCTCTTCGAGGTGCTCCTCGCCGTCGCCCTGAGCGCGATGCTCCTCGGAGCCATGCTCTGGTTCAGTGCCGACATCGCGAACGGACGGCGACGGGCGGTCGAGGCGGCCAAGCGCAGTCTCGCCATCACCACGCTCTTCGATCGGCTCGAGACGGACCTGGCCTTCGCGGTCCGGTTCGATCCGCACTACGGGGCGGGCGTGGTCGGCGGGCCGGATCGGATCGCGCTGCTGAGCCGGGCGGTCCTGCCCGGCGAGCGCACCGGTGCCGGCTCGGCGCTGGGCGATCTTCAGCGGCAGGTCGTGCGCTTCGACGCCGCCTCTCGCCGTATCCAAGGCGCCCGCGCGCCCGCGGCCGACGTCACCGGTGGACCGCTCTCGACGGTCGACGCGGAGATCTTCGCCCTGCGCTTCCGCTACTACGACGGCTCGCAATGGCTCGACGAGTTCGACAGCGACAGCGACGGCGCCCTTCCCGTCGCGGTCGAGATCGCGGCATGGCTTTCGCCCCTCCCGGCGTGGGCACAAGTCGGCGAGCCGGACCTCGAGACGACGGGCGATGATCGGCTCACGTTCGATGTCTCGCCGGTGATCGACGCCGAGGCGGCGGCGAGTGCCACCGAGGGCCTGCAGCAGCAGATGCCGCCGCCCGACCGCCTTCGGGTCATCGCCGTGCCGGATGCGGCCGCGGCACCGGAGGAGGGGCCCGCCGCCGGATCCGCACGTGTCGGCTCGACGGCGACTCGAGTCGGGGAGGCGGCGCTGTGACGCGGCGGGCGTTCATCATGCTGGCGGTGCTGGTGGTGGTGAGCGGCGCCGTCCTCGCCGTCATCGGCATGCTCTGGCTGGTCCGGGCCGATGTGGCCGGTGCCGCGACGATGGAGCAATCGGCGCAGTCGCGTTGCCTGGCGTGGTCGGGGCTTCAGACGATCGCGACGGAACTCGACGGCCAGCGCGATCGCATCCTCGCCGGCCTCGCTCCGACCATCGACCGGCAGTTCGTGCTCTACGAGGCGGAGGACCGCTTGGGGGTGGTGCGTCTCTTTCCCGCCGACTCTGCCGGCGAGTCGTTGGCACCGCAGGCGGGCCGGCTCGATCTCAACCACGCGACGGCGGAGTCGCTGGCGGCGACCGGCATGGTGAACGCCGAACTCGCCTCCGCGATCGTTGCCCATCGCGATGGCGTGCTGGGCGGCAGCTTCCAGTCCGAGGTCGAGCTGCTCGGCGTGCCGGGCATCACCGCCGAGCTCCTCTACGGTCCCTTGGAACGGCTGACCGACGACTGGCAGCGCGCCGCGGAGGCATCCTCGGACGACGATCGCGATCTCCGGGCCGGCGAGGTGTCCGAGCAGCGGGGGCTGCTCGACGTCTGCACCGTGTACGGCTTCGAACCGGCGCTCCAGCGCAGCGGCGTCCGCCGCATCAACATGAACGTGCCGTGGTCGGACGAACTCGGACGACGGCTGGACGAACGATTCGGGCAGGGCGCCTCGGAGGCGGTCAAGGCCCTGTACGGCGGCGGCACGACGATCGATTCCGAGGTCAAGCTGCTGTCCGCGCTGCAGCAACTCCAGGTGCCGGCCGACCGCTGGGGCGAGGTCTTGGACGCGGTGACCACCAGTGACGGCGAGCTTCTGGGCGGTCGGCTCGATCTGAACACGGCATCCTACGAGGCGCTCCTGGCGCTCCCGGGCATGACGCCTCCCGAGGCCGCATCGATCGTGCGGGCCCGCGAGGCGCTGAGCGACGACGAGCGCGGCGATGTCACGTGGCCGCTCCAGCGCGAGCTTCTCACGCCCGAGCGCTACGAGGCGATCGCGTCGCGGGTGACGGTGCGAAGCTGGTGCTGGAGGGTTCGCTTGGTGGCGGGGGAGGTCATGGGCGCCGACGCGGACGGTCCGTTGGCGTCGCCCGTCGCCTGGGAAGCGGTGATCGACCTGACGAGCCCGGTGGCCCGCCTGGCGTACCTGAGGGAGATCACCCTGCTGCCCGTGGCCGCGGTGCTTCTTCTCGACCAGTCGGTGGCGAACGGCGCGAACGACTCGGCGACGCCGGAAGCGGCGCCCGCGCCGATCGAAGAGGGCAGCGCCACTTCCGACGCGCCGGGCGATGCGGACGCTGCCGTACCGAGCGGCGACGACGATCAGGTCGGATCGTCAAGCGGCGATCCGGCCGCCGATGGCGCTTCTGCCGCGCCTTCGCCCACGGCGTCGGCCAAGGCGCCGCCGAAGAACGGCGGCCAGAAGGCCAACAAGGCCAACAAGGCCAACAAAGGTGGCAAGGGGAAGGCCGGCAGCGCGTTGAAGTCGCCGCCGCCGACACCTGCCGTTCCACTCGTCGATCCGGTCGGACGCTTTCGCTAGCCGCATCGGTCGCCTGCGCGCTTCCCTTCCCGTTCCTCAATACACTTCCACCATGGCGCGCCCGAACATCACCGCCGTCGATGTCGGCCGACGGCGGCTGCTCGTCCTTCACGTCAGGAACGGTCCGGACGGACTCGTCGTGCGGCACCTGTTGGACGCGCCGATCCCGACGCGCGTCGATCCGACCGATGCGGCCGCGTTGGGCGGATGGGTGGGGAAGGCGATGGCCGAAGCAGGCGTGCCGCGAAACGGCGTGCTGCTGGCCCTTGGACGCGAGCATCTCAGCCTCAAGGTGCTCGACCTTCCGACGTCGGAGGCCGACGAGTTGCCGGACATGGTCCGGCTCGCGGTGCGCCGCGACCTGCCCATCGACGCCGACACCGCCGCCATCGACTTCGTCGAGATCGTGCGACGGGACCGCGCGACGAGCGTGCTTGCTGCCGCGGCTCCGCTTCCCGTCGTCCAGTTCGCCCGCACCCTGGCGGAGGCCGCCGGCATCCGGCTCGGGGGCATCGGGGTTCGATGTCTCGGCACCGCGGCCCTCCTCGCGGCGATGGATCTGCCGGAGGGACCGTACCTGTGCATCGACCTGACCGGCGAAGGTGTCGAGTTCACCTTGGTGGACCGTGGCGTTGCGGTGTTCTCGCGCGGCGTGGCGCTTCGTGCCGACCCTGGCGATCTGCAGGCAACCGCGGATGCCGTGGTGACGGAGATGCGACGCACGTGGCTTGCGTACGGTGCGGCACCGGCGGGTCCCGGCGCGCCTACGGTCGAGCGCGCGCCTTCCACTCCCGAGGAACCGGGGCCGGACCGCGTGAACGAGACCGCGCCGACGCTCCGCCGCGCGGTCGTCCTCGGGGAAACGCGCCTTGCGTCCCGGGTGGCTCCGATCATCGCGGACATCGTCGGTGCGCCGGCGGAGATCATCAGTCGACATCCCCGTGTGCGGGGCGGCGACGCGCCGCTCGACGGCGCGTGGCCGCTGGCCGGAATGCTCCTCGCACCGGCGAGCGCACGAGTGGATCTTGCGCATCCTCGGCAGGCCCCCGATTTGGCCGCGCGCCGTCGAAAGTCGGTGATCGCCGCCGCGGCGGTCGTGGTGCTTTCGGCGCTCCTCGCCTACACGTTCGGTGCCCAGCAGAAGCGACGCGAGATCGATCGGCACGACGACATCGTGGCCAAGGCCCGGAACGCCAAGCCGGAGGCGATGCGCTTCCGGCGGGACGAGCTCAAGGTCCGGCACCTCGAGACATGGGCCTTGACGCAGAGCGACTGGCTGGATCGGTTCGCTTCGGTTCAGCGGCTGCTTCCGGAGCCCGGTAGCGCCGTGCTGGACACCTTGTCCGGTCGGCAGGAAACCGCCCCGGTCCGCTGGAGCGCCAACACCGGCTGGTCGGTCGATGCGGAGAGCCGAATCGTGCTCGAAGGGGAGGCACGCACGCGCCGATTGGCGGACGAGTTCCGCCAGCGGCTCGTGGATCGGGGCGGGGGGACGGTGACGACCTCCGGTTCCGATGCTCGCGGCGGGAGCCGGCTGCCATTCGCTTTCGGGTACACGGTGAAGAGTGCCGTGCGGGCCACCGCGCCGTCATCGGATGCGGGCACGACGGAGGCTCCACCGGCATCGGCCGGATCGAGTGCCGACTCGAACGGCCCATCGAGCGGGGAATCGGATTCGGACGGGGACGACGAGTCCGCCGCTTCCGCCGAGGAAGGCGGCGCCGAGTGACCGTGCGCAGCCGGCGACTGTTCGTGCTCGGCGTCGTGGCGATCGCGACGGTTGGCGCCTCGCTCGGCGCGTGGCTGTGGGCCTCGGGGCGACTTTCGGTCGAGCGCCAGGCGATGCTCGAGGAGGAATCGAAGGCGCGGTCCCTCCTCCTCACGGTGCGCGAGCAGCGCGAGCGCCGTCCGGCACTGGATGCAAGGATCGACGCCGTGGTGCAGCGCACGCTGGGCGGCGACCTCACCACCGTGGACAGCACGCTCAGAGCGAGGCTCAACCGCCTGGGCGAGACCGAGCGGGTCAAGGATCTCATCGTGTCCACCGCGGGCAATGCGGCCCGCGAGTCGCCAGCCAAGACGTTGTTCTCGAGGGCGGTCGACCAGCGGGCCCTGCGGAGCGAGATCGACTTCGTCGAGCTCGCCGGCGTCATCAGCGGCGAGGCGACCCTGAATCAAGCGCTGCGACTGGTGAGTCGAATCGAAGCCGAACCGTGGCTGAAGCGCATCGACGAGGTCCGGCTCGACGCCAGCCGCGACGGCAATCGAGTTCGATTCACGGTGCGCGTGACGACGCTCTTCCTGCCCGGGCGCGTGGCGGAGGAGCCCGTGCTCGGCAGCGATTGGACGCCGAAGCGCTTGGGCGAGGCCCTGGCGCTTCTGGAGACCAATCCATTCGCGCTGCCGCCCAAGCCCGAGGCGCCCGTGGCTGTCGCGGTCTCCTCCGATCCCCCTCCCGCGCCAACCACCGCGCCGTTTCCCTACGAGGAGTGGCTGGTGACGGCAATCGTCGATGGCCCGACCGGACCCGAGGTCTGGCTGCGCAACGGCCGGACGGGAGCCACCAGGACCCTCTCGACCGGCCAGGCGATCGAGCAGGCGAGGCTGGTGGCCGTAAACGCAGGCCGTGCGGAGTTCGCGCTGGGCTCCGACCGGTTTGCGGTCGAGCTGGGTCGCTCGCTTGGCGATCGGGTTCCTGTCGGGCAGTAGCCGCAGGAGTGGTCCCGCGTCGAGCGTCGTGCCGAAACAACATTGAGAACACGCGGGCCGACCGCGGAATCCGGCCGGATCGGGCTCCGCCGCTGCTACACTGCGACTCGATCGACCCCAAAGGTAGTGGAGGCCTTCGTCATGGGACACAACCACTCGGTGAGTGGCCTTCTCGCGGCATGCTCGATGCTGCTTCCGATGATGTTCGCCGGGAGCGGTGGCGCAGCGCCTGCGGACACCCCTTGGCCAGAGCAGTCGCCGGCGGTTGTGGCGATGAATGCGCAAGAATCGCCGGTGGCCGCGCCACCCGCCGTGCCACCAGCAGCGCCATCGGCGGCGCCACCGGCAGCGACGGTACCGCCCGTCTCCACGCCCGCCGCCGAGCCGCCGTCCACCACCTCGAACCCGATCCCGCCGATCCGCTTCGAGTTCAAGGGTGCTTCGTGGGACCAGGTGCTCGACTACTTCGCCCGCACCACCGGCTTGCCGGTGGTCAAGGAGACGCCGGCGCCCGACGGCACCGTCGACTACCTCTCACCGCGGGCCTACGACCTGCCCGAGGCGCTTCAGACCCTGAACATTCTGCTCCAGACCCGCGGCGTCATGCTGCGGGTGGAGAACGACCGGCTCTTCCTGCAGAAGCTCGACGACATGAAGCGGGAGAACATCCCGACGTTCGTCGGGAAGGTGCCGGCGCAGGTGACCGACGACCAGATCGTCACCGTCGTGCTCCCGCTCCTGAACGCCGAGGCCAAGCCCGTCGCCGAGTGGCTGTCGCAGATGGTGGCGTCCTACGGGGCGGTCACCGCGCTCGAGAAGCAGAACGCGATCGTGGTTGTCGAGACGGCCGCCCAGGTGCGGCGGCTCGAGAAGATCGTCGCCGAGATCGACCGCGAGGATGTCGAGAGCGTGGTCGAGTACATCCCCCTCAAGCACGCCAAGGCGGACGAGCTGGTCAAGTCGTTGACCGCGCTGATGGGCGAACGGCGCGTCGAGTACGTCATCAACCCCCAGGACAACAAGCGGGTGAAGCTCGAGGACAACCGGCTGGCGGGGCTCTCGATCGCCGCGGACAACCGCACCAATGCAATCGTGGCCCGCGGCACGCGAGCCCGCATCGACCAGCTCAAGAGTGTGATCGCCCTGCTCGACGTGCCGAGCGCCGGCGACACCCGCGAGATCCGCACGTTCCATCTGACTCGACTCGCTCCGGCCGAGGCCGCCAAGCGCGTGGAGCAGCTCTTCGCGGGTGCGAACAAGAACAACCGTCCGATCGTGATGTCCGACGACGAGCTGGCCGCCGTGACGGTGGTCGGAGACGTGGAGGCGATTGCGGAGGCGGCCGGGCTCCTTCGCGACATCGACGGCCTCGCCTCGGAAGCGGGGGCACCGGAGGCGGGTGGGGCCGTTGAGCGGACGGTGTCGGTCGTCCCGCTTCGCCACCTCAAGCCCGAGGCCGCGGTGGCGGCGGTCGAGGCGCTCCTCAGCAAGCGGCAGACCGCTGCCATGGCCGTGCTGCCCGGCAGCGACGGCGCGTCGGTTGCGCTGGCCGGTCCCGCGGTGGACGTGGCGTCGGCCCAGGCGATGATCGAGGCGATCGATCGTCCCGGCCGGCCAAACCGCCAGGTGCGCCTGATGTCGATCCAGGCGGAGGATCCGGCGGGCGTGGTCGCGCAGGCACGCACGCTCTTCGAGCGGCAGGCCGATGCCGCCGATCCGACGGCCTCCGATGCGACCGCCGACTTCGACCCCGGAACAGGCGCGGTCGTGCTCGTTGGCACGCCCGAGGCGGTCTCGCGCTTCGCCTCGGTGCTGGACCAGCTTCAAGCGGTGGCACAGCCGCGGCCCGACGTGCGCTTGATCGAGCTCGAGCACGCGAAGGCATCGGAGACGGCCGAGTTCCTGAAGGGTCTCGCCCAGGGCCAGATCGCTCGCGCGGCATCCCCGGGGGCGGCACTTCCCGTGTTCGAGGCGATCGACGCGATCAACGCCCTCCTGGTTTCGGCTTCGCCGGAGCAGCAGCAGGTGATCGCCCAACTCGTGCGCACGGTGGACGTGCCGCGCGAGCAGGAGACGCCGCCGCTGCGCATTCTCCAGCTCCGCACCGCCGACGCGGTGAACCTCGCCAACACGCTGAACCAGAACTACGCTCGCCGCACCGCCGAGGAGCGCAACGCCAAGCCGGTCACGATCACCGCCGACCCGCAGGTCAACGCGCTGCTCGTGGCGTGCCACCCCGATCTGTTGCCGGAGATCGAGGGCATCGTGGGCGAGCTCAACGACGCCGGCCGCCTGGACGTCGAAGGGCGGGAGATCCGCATCTTCCCGCTCCGGGTCGCCCGGGCCGTGGACCTCGCCAAGACCATCGACGAGATGTTCCCGGCCCCGCCGGTCCCCGTCGATCCGCGCGGTCGGCCCCGTCCCGAGCTCCAGAAGCCGCGCGAGGTGGTGGTGCGCGGCGACGCCCAGACCAACTCGATCATCGTCGATGCGCCGGCGATCCGGATGTCGGAGTTCCAGCAGCTCGTCGAGCAGCTCGACCGCCAGCAGATTAGCGAGGCGGCGGAGATCCGCTCCTGGCGACTCGTCCACGCCGACCTCGAGAGCGCCGCCGCCACCCTGCGGCAGCTCGCGACTTCGAACGCCCTGGTCCCCGCCGGCAGCCGAAGCTCGCCGGTGACCGTGTCCACCGACCGTGCGACGAGCACGCTGATCGTCTCGGGTCCGCCGGAGGCGTTCGACAAGATCGAGGAGCTGATCGAGACCATCGACGCCCGCCGTGTCGGTCCGGCGACCGAACTCCGCTTCTTCAAGCTGAGCACCGCGCGGGCGGAGACCGTCGCTCCGATGCTGCGGGAGATCCTCGCCGGGCGGATCGCCGAGGACCTGCCCGACGCCGCGTCGGACCTGGACACGCTCCTCAAGGTCACCGCGGACCAGCGCAGCAACGCCCTCATCATCTCGGCCCCCGAGGCGATCATGCCCGTTGCCGAGGAGCTCGTGAAGCAGCTCGACTCGACGGCGGCGGCCGGATCCAACGATCCGACGATCCGGGTGCGACCGCTGACCTTCGCCGACAGCCGCGAGCTGGCCCAATCGCTCGCCCAGGCCAGCTCCACCATGATCAGCAAGGTGACGGGCCAGCCGATGAACGTTCGGCTGACCGCGGCCCCGGGCTCGAACGCGCTGATCCTGGTCGGTCTCGAACCCGACCTCAAGGAGATCGAGGCCTTGATCGAGCCGCTCGACGAGCGGCCCACGCTGGACGCGATCGATGCCAAGACCTTCGAGCTGGCGCATGCGGAAGCCACGCGGATCGCCCCGATCGTGCAGAACCTGCTCGCCGACCAGCAGGAGACCGATCCGCGGATCGTGCTGGAGCGGCTTCGGCGCAGCCGGGGACAGATCGACACCACCCCGCGCATCCGGGTCGAGGCGGACACCCGCACCAATAGCCTGATCGTCTCCGGACCGCAGCGCACGGTTGCGCTGGCCCAGACGGTGATTGCGCAGCTCGACCGGCCGGACGCGGCGGCCGATCGCGTGTACGCCTCCTTCACGCCGGCGAACGCCGAGCCGGCGGCGCTCGCCCAGACCGTGCAGCGGGTCATCGAGGCGACGCAGCCCTCGGGACGGCGAAACACGCTCGAGATCGTCCCCGAGTCGCAGACGGGATCGCTGGTCCTGATCGGGAGCGAAGAGGAGACGGCGCGAGCAAAGGCGCTCCTCAAGGCGTGGGACGACCAGGCGCTGACCGCGCCGGCGATCGATGTCCGGATCGTGACGCTCGAGAACAGCGACGCGCGGATGGTGGCCCCGGCGGTGACGGCGATTCTCCAGGACCGTTCGCGCTGGCCGGCGTCGCTGCGCAGCCTGGCCCGGGCCGGCGTGTCGTTGGCCCAGCCGAGCGCGATGGCCGATCCGGCCGGCAATCGCCTCCTGCTCAGCGCTCCGGCCGAACTGATGCCCGTGGCCGAGCGCATGATCGCCGAGCTCGACACGCCCCGCGACGGCGGGGGCACTGTCGAACTGCGGGTGTTCACCTTGGACCGCGCCAAGGCCAACGACGTGGCCGGCGCCCTGCGCGGCGCCCTCGAGGCGAGGGCCGCGGTCAAGCCCGGCGAGCCCCGTCCATCGGTCTCGGCCGAACCCTCGAGCAACGCGGTGATCGTGGCCGCGACGCCCGATCAGTTGCGGCACATCGAGGAGATCATCAAGCCGCTGGACACCGCGGCGTCGCCCGAACAGCAGCAGGTGCGGACGATGTTCCTCCGGCATGCCCGCGCCGAGCAGGTGGCGCCCCTGGTGGAGTCGCTCCTCGCCGAGCGCGAGCTCATCTCGCCGCGCGACCTGCCCAACTGGGCCCAGGTGGACTACCTCCGGGCGCGGGCCCAGACCGCCGCCGGCCGACCCGACGTGCGGGTGGTGGCGGACGAGCGGATGAACGCGGTGGTGGTGGCCGCTCCCGCCGCGATCCTCAACGCGGCCGAGCAGATGGTGGCTCAACTCGACGTCGAGACGTCGGCGGGCGCCGGCTCCGGCAGAAGCGTGCGGGTGCTGACCCTTGAGAACGCCGATGCCGGCGAGCTCGCCTCGAGTCTCGAGGCGATGTTCCAGGAGCAGAAGGCGGAGGTGGAGCCGCCCTCGATCCGCGTCAACGCCAGCAGCAACAGCTTGATCGTCCGCGCCAGCGACGAGCAGTTCGCGGTCATCGACTCGGTCGTCCACCAGGTCGACTCCGCCACCCTCGCCACCAGCCGGCAGATGCGATCGGTGCCGATCGATCCGTCGAAGGCCTCGGCCGAAGAGGTCGCGGCGATGCTCCGACGTCTCCTGGGTCGCGACGGCGGACCGAGCGTCGAGGTGATCAGCGTCGAGGAGCTCTTGAAGCGCAGCGGAGGCTCGCCCCGATCCATGGCGCCCGTCGAGAGCGTGCCGTGGGCGGCGACCGCGGTGCCGATCGTTCCGGCCCTGGGGCCGGTTCCCATCCTGACGCTCGCGGGTCTCCTGGCCGCCGCGGCGATCGGACTCCCCGAGTCCGAGCGCGGGCCCCCGACGGCGACCGCCGAGTCCGACGACGCGCGTGATGTGACGATCGCCGTCGATCCCCGCACCAACAGCCTGATCGTGATCGGCTCTTCGCGCGTCGTCGATCGCGTGGCAGCGCTTGCCCTTCAGGCCCAGGACGAGATCCCCGTCCAGCCGACGCCCGTGCGCGTCCTGACGCTGCCGGACGGCACCGACCCTGATCGGTTGCGCGGGCTCGTGCAGCAGACGCTCGCTCGCTTGGCGCCGCCGGGAGGACGTCCCGGCCAGATGGCCCAGCGCATCGGCATCGTGTCCGACCCGGCAACCAACGCCCTCGTGGTGGCGGCGGCCGACCCCGACTTCGCGATCGTCGCCGATCTCGTCACGGCACTGAGCCGCCCGAGTGCGGTGGACCGGATGACGGTCAAGGTGTATCCGCTGCGCACGGTCACCGCGGAACGCGCCGCAACGAGCCTGCGTT
>JAGQOG010000376.1 GCA_020427695.1 Phycisphaerales bacterium | reverse complement strand
CGGCGACCCGCTGTTCACGTTCGGAGTCTTGGCCGGAACGGAGCTGCTGGTCCGGGTGGGTTCCCGGGTGCCCGGCCAGCAGGGACCTGGAGCGCTGATCGTGGGTTTCGAGCAGGACGTGTTCGGCGACTTCGGCCTGAGTCCGACCACGGCACTCGAGCTTCTCGCGCCGTCGAGCGACGCCGGCTGGGACTTCGAACTCCTCGTGCCCGGGGACGCCCTCACCGTCGAAGGATCGATCGACGATACGCCATCGTGCGGCATGTTGGACGTGACCGACTACTGGTTCTGGACCGTCGCGCCGCGGACGGGTGTGCTCGAATTCCGGACGTACTTCGACAACCAGAGCCAGGGAGCGATCCAGACCTTCACCACCGCCATCTTCGACGAGCAGGGAACGCCCATCGACTGCAGCGTGCTCGAGAACCTCCAGGCTGGAACCGTGTCCGCGACGGCCTCCGCGGTCGGGAGCCAGCGCTATCTCCTGCGATTGGGGATCGGCCAGAACGATGCGCCGCCGAACCTGGTCTTCGTCCTTGTCCGGGTCCTCGACGAGGACGCTTGCGGGTGGCCCTTCACCGGTCCTTGTGGCGTGGCGAGTGGCGCTGGTGCGGGGTGCAGCGACGGCGCCTGCTGCGCCCTGGTGTGTGCCGGCGATCCGTACTGTTGTCACATCCAATGGGACGGATTCTGCGCCGCGGACGCAGGCAGCCTCTGCCGACGCGATCCAGGGCCGTCGTGCCCGCTCACGGCCGCCCACTCGTGCTTCGCAGCCGATGCCGAGCCGGGCTGCAATGCCGCCGCGTGTTGCGAGGCGGTGTGCAACACCGATCTCTTCTGTTGCGACTTCGAGTGGGATCTTCAGTGCGTGCAGATCGCCACGGCCGTCTGCGACCCGCCTCCGTGCGCCGCGTCAGGCGAGCAGCCGTGCGCGTTGCCGTCGCCGTTCGGCGGGTGCGCCGACGAGATCTGCTGCGGATTCGTCTGCGACGCCCAACCGTACTGCTGCGACCTGTTCTGGGACCAGCTCTGCGCCGATCAGGCGGCGATCCTCTGCGGGCCGTAGCCACGGGTTCGCGCGGTCGCACGCCGTGGAAACGGGCGGCGGCGTATCGTTGCCGTCCGTGTCCCGTGCACCCTCCATCCTCGTGATCGGCGGCGGCCATGCCGGCGTCGAGGCTGCCGTGGCCGCGGCGCGCGTGCTGGCGCCGTACAGCGGACGCGTGACGCTGGTCACGATGGATCCGTCGCGGATCGGTGCCATGTCGTGCAACCCGGCGATCGGAGGCCTGGCCAAGGGCCAGATGGTGCGCGAGATCGATGCCCTCGGCGGCATCATGGGCCTGGCCGCCGACGCGACCGGCATCATGTTCAAGGTGCTCAACGCCTCGCGCGGCCCGGCCGTCCGCGGCCCGCGCTGCCAGAGCGACAAGTACGCCTACGCCGCGGAAGTCCAGCGGCTGCTGTCCGGGCACACGAACATCGAGGTCCTGGCGGGCACGGTGGACGAGATCGTGGTGGATGACGGGCGGGCCGTTGGCGCTGTCGTTGCGGGTGCATGCCCCAGCCATGCCGATCGCGCCGCGATCGAACACAATCTCCTCGCGTCGGGACCCGTGCGTCCGGTGTATGCCCAGCCAACGGACGAACCGAGTGCGACCATTCGCCTCCCATGCGACGCCATCGTGCTGACCACGGGGACGTTCATGCGGGCGCTCATGCACACCGGCGCCAGCCGAACCCCCGGCGGACGGGTGGGCGAAGGATCGGCGGTCGGCATCTCGAAGGCGCTGCGCGACCTCGGGTTCGAGCTCGGGCGACTCAAGACGGGCACACCGCCGCGCCTGCGTCGCCAGTCGCTCGACTGGGAGCGTCTGCCGCCACAGCACGGCGACGCGCGACCGGTGCCGTTCAGCGATCTCTCGCCCGAGGGACTGCCCGGCGCTCGCTTCCCGCGCCTGCGTCAGATCGAATGTCGCGTCACGGAAACCAACGCCGCCATCCACGACCTCATCCGCGCCAACCTCGACCGTGCCCCGATGTACAGCGGCCAGATCGAGGCGGAGTGCGGCCCGCGCTACTGTCCCTCGATCGAGGACAAGGTCGTGCGTTTCGGCGATCGTGATGCGCACCACGTGTTTCTCGAGCCGGAGAGCCTGCACTCCGACGAGATCTACTGCAACGGCATCTCGACCTCGCTCCCCGCGGAGGTGCAGGACGAGCTCGTACGCGGCATGCCCGGGTGCACCCGCGCGGAGATCCTGCGTCACGGGTACGCGGTCGAGTACGACATGGTCTGGCCGCACCAGATCGATGCCACCGGGATGACCAAGCGGGTCGAGGGGCTCTTCCTGGCGGGACAGATCAACGGCACCAGCGGCTACGAGGAGGCGGCGGGGCAGGGACTCGTCGCCGGCCTCAATGCGGCGCGGCTGGCGCTGGGCCAGGAACCGGTGCGCCTCGGCCGCGACCAGGCGTACATCGGCGTCATGATGGACGATCTGGTCACGAAGACGCCGCGCGAGCCCTACCGCATGTTCACCAGCCGCGCCGAACATCGACTCCTTCTGCGGGCCGACAACGCCGACGCACGGCTGACGCCGCATGGTCGCGCATGGGGACTCGTGGACGACGAGCGCTGGCGGGCGTTCGAGGCCCGCGAGCGCATGGTCGCCGCCGTTCGCGCCGCGGTCGATCGGAACCGCGTCGAGGGACGTCCGTTGCGTGACGTGCTTCGCCGGCCCGAGGTGACGCTCGACGATCTTCGGCGGTGGCTCGGCGGCGCGATCGGCAGGGACACGAGTGCCGAGGCGCTCGAGCGGGTGCTGGTGGACATGCGCTACGACGGGTACGTGCAGCGGGCCAACGCCGAGATCAGGCGTCACGCCGATTCGGAGCGCCTGCGCTTGCCGGAGTGGCTGGATCCGATGCGCATCACCGGTCTCCGGCGGGAAGCCGCCGACACCCTGGTGCGGTTCCGCCCCGCCACCCTGGGCCAAGCCAGCCGCCTCGCGGGCATCAATCCGGCGGACGTGATGCTGATTGCCGTCGCGGTGAGACGGGGGAAGAAGAGGGGAGAAGCTCGATCGGCGTGAGCGGGTGTGATGCGGGCCCCAGGTGGACATCGAGCAGGCATCGCGACCAAGGCGTCGTGACCAAGGCGTCGTGACCAAGGCATCGCGACCAAGGCATCAAGGCATCGAGGGGACTGGCAGTGGATGCCGGCTGCCGCTCGGTCCGCGAGCGCATCGCGCCCGCCTCGAGAACCCTTGATGCCTTGATGCCTCGATCCCTTGATGCCTCCGTTCCGGTCGCCGGCCCAATTGGACGCGGGGCGGCCCCGTTGCCGTGGCCGCCCCCTTCCGCGTCCGCAACCCCCTGATCCAAACTCCCCGTTCTCTCTCCCCTGGATCCGTCTTGGTCGGTCGGCACGGCCAGGATGGCCGTGGCACCCGTTGGGTGCGCGGTGCGTGATGCGCCTACTGGGCGTCGTTCCACGCGGCGAGGAGGTTGGCGAGATCGGCGCCGTCCACGAGGCCGTCGCCGTTCAGGTCGGCGGGGCAGTCGTCGTCGCACGGTCCCCAGAGCGAGAGCAGCAGTCCGAGGTCGGCGGCGCCGATGTTGCCGTCGCCGTCGAGGTCGGCCGGCGCGCCGCAGTCGATCATCGGGAAGTCGATCACGGCGGGCATCAGCACGGCGATGCTGGGCGAGCCGTCGCCGTTGATCGCCTGCATCGCCGCGGACCAGTGAAGTCGCACGACCTCGCCATCGAATCCGCCGCCTGGAGCGTTGCTGCACTTGGCGTTCGTGACGAAGTGTCCGACATGCACGAGCCACAGTCCGTCGATCTGCTGCGGCATGCCCTGGACACCGCCGATGGAGAGATCGTTCCACGACTCGTTGGAGAGGAAGTACGGGCTGGGTGGTTCGCTTCCATCGGGCCAGCCGGTCGCGTTGTCGGGACCGGGCTCGCCGCCCAAGGTGACGTAGGTGTCCGCGTCGCCGCTGCCGTCCGACTGCGGCGCCCAGGAACCGTCGATCTCGTCCGTGTGGAGGAAGAACCCTTCGCTGCACCACGCGGTGGCGCCGGTGATCATCAGGGCTTGATCGTCGGGTGAGCCGAAGCGGGCGTACAGGTCGATGACGGCGCGCTCGGCGGCGTCGTCGATGATGAGGTGGCTCGTGGCGTGCCATCCCTCGAAGCCGGCCATCGCGGTGGAGGTGGTCGCGGCGCAGAGGACGCACGCGCTCGCGAACGCCGGCAGGACGGTGGCAGCGGGGCGGAGCGTGGTGGTCGGGCTCATGGGACTCCTCGATTCCGGGTTGGGGGGTCGCAACGTCCCGCGTTGTGCCCCGAGCGCGGGCAGGAGGGCAGGAGCGGGCTCGTTGGATGAACGAACGGGAACGAACGCCCGTTACAAGGGTTGCGAATTCGGCCTCGGCGGCCCCGGGAACGGCGATTCCAGGGCCGGAGTGCACGCCCCGTGACCGGTCCCGCTCGCAGCGAATCGGTTCCCTGGTCTCAGGCGGGTCGGGGGGCCCGGTGACCGCCAGCCGCGCGGTCGCCCGCGGGCGTTGCTCATCCGAACCGGCCGCCGGTACGCTCCCGGCTTGATGGCAGTGCGCAGCGGCCGGCGAAGCGGCCTGGGAGGCGCGTCAGCATGTCCGAACAAGCCGGCGGTTCTTCGTCCAACCCGTTCCTCGATCCGAACATCCCGCTCCTGCACGAGGACGCGACGCCGGAGGAGAAGGACCTCCACTGGTACAAGCACGTGTACCAGGGCGACCGCATGCCGCAGCTCACGCTTCGCGCGGTGGGCATGGGCGCCATCCTCGGCATGCTGATGAGCGTGTCGAACCTCTACACCACGCTCAAGGTCGGGTGGGCGTTCGGCGTCGCCATCACCTCCTGCGTGCTGTCCTATGTCATCTGGAACGCGATGCGCGTGTTCACGGGTGGCCGGCTTTCGGCCATGTCGATCCTCGAGAACAACTGCATGCAGTCCACGGCCTCCGCCGCGGGCTATTCCACCGGGGCCACCATCTCCACGTGTTTCGGTGCCTTGCTTCTTCTCGATCCCGAGCATCGACACCAGCCGTGGTGGATCGTCGCGTCCTTCACGTTGGCCACCGGCGCCATGGGCGTGTTCCTGGCGATCCCGATGAAGCGGCAGATGATCAACCAGGAGCAGTTGGCGTTCCCCTCCGGAATCGCCGCCGCCACGACCCTCAAGAGCCTGTACAGCCAAGGCGCCGAGGCGATCCGAAAGGCGTACGCGCTGGTGGCGGCGCTGATCGTCGGCGGCATCGTCGGCATTCTCAACACGACGGAGGGCACGCTCGGCTTCCTCGACCGCTTCTTCGCGTGGATGAAGGCGCATCTCTTCTCGATCCAGCTTCCCGAGCAGATTCCGGCGGAAGGACTCCGGCTGGTGCACGGCAAGCAGCTGGTGGGGTTCGGCTTCGAGTCGAGCGTGCTCCTGATCGCGGCGGGAATGATCGTCGGCCTCCGCGTTTCGCTCTCGATGCTGGCGTCCGCAGCGCTCCTCTACTTCTTCATCACGCCGTGGCTCGTGGGCATCGACATCGCCCACGCCAACGATCCCGCGTGGGTGGTCTCGATCCCGCTGGTTGGCGGCGGAACGCTCTACCACCCGCCGCGCTGGGGTCTGTGGGGCGGCACCGCGGTGATGGTCTTCGCCAGCCTCACCTCCCTGGCCCTCCAGTGGAAGACGGTGGCGCGGTCTTTCACCATGCTGCGCCGCGGCGAGGCCGTGACCGAGAGCGAGCAGGTCCGGGCCAAGCTCGCGGCCATCGAGGTGCCGACCGGTTGGCTCGTTGCGGGCATGATCCCGATCTCGATCGCCATGGTCGCGATCCAGGTCGTGGCCTTCAGCATCCACTGGTGGGCCGGGGTGATCGCGGTGGCGATGTCGTTCGTGCTCTCGCTTGTGGCGTGCCGAGCGACCGGCGAAACGGACACGACGCCCATCGGTGCCATGGGCAAGGTCATGCAGCTCACCTTCGCCCTCATCATGCCGCGACAGGTGATTCCGAACCTGGTGTCCGCGGGCATCGCCGCCAACAGCGCCTCGTCGAGCGCCGACCTCCTCACCGACCTCAAGAGCGGCTACCTGCTCGGCGCCAACCCGCGCAAGCAGTTCCT
>JAGQOG010000375.1 GCA_020427695.1 Phycisphaerales bacterium | reverse complement strand
TTGCCGCGTTCGGGCGCGGTGGCGGCCAAGCGCGTGCGTCTCGACGGCACCATCGCCTCGATGGGCACGTTCGTGATCCATCCCAAGGGCTGCCACGAGTTCGGCGCCGGCCTCCATGGGGACGCCTGCCGATTCCCCGAGGAATGCGACGCCTTCAGCGGCGGCGTCGCCGCCATCGACGCCGAGGCGTTCGCCTGCATCGATGGCGAGGCAGCGCTGGCCGCGCCATTGGGTGCGATCGAGATCGGCTTGCGCCTTCGCGCCGAGGATCTTCGCGTGGTGACCACGCCCGCCGTGGTGGCCATCGACGACGCCGAGCTCCCCGACGACGGCGCCGCCCGTGTTGCCTTCTGCGAGCGCTGGGGATTCGACTGGCGTGCCGCCGACCTCGACACCGTGCGCCGCCGCCACGCGGGCACGGGCCTCCTCTGGAACGTACGGCTGCACGGCCGGGCCATGCCTTACGAGAAGTACGCCCGTCGCGGCGATCTGCACTGGACGAGCTACCGCGACGCGGCCCCGTACCGCCAACGCGCCGATCACCTCGCCGGCCTGGTGCGCACGCTGGGCGGCGACGGTCCCATCCTCGACCTCGGCTGTGGCGATGGCCTGTTCAGCAGCCTCTTTGCGGCCGACGGCGCGGTTGTGCACGGACTCGACCCCCAGCCCGAAGCGATCGCGATCGCCGAGGCGCGCACCGGCCAGCAGACGTTCCCCGCCGCCGGGCCGCGCTTTCAGGTCGGAAGCGGCGAACGACTGCCGTTCCCGGACGCCACGTTCCGCGCCGTCGCGCTTCTCGACGTGATCGAGCACCTCGACAACCCCGTGCGCACCCTGCGCGAGATCGAACGCGTCCTCACCCCAGGCGGCGCCCTGCTCGTGACCACGCCCGAGTGGCAATACGGCGCCTCGAGCGATCCCACCTACCACGGGTTCGAGTTCACGATGGAGGAACTCGCACGACTCGTCGAATCGGCGACTCGCCTCGCCGTGACCGATCAGGGACGCGTGGGTGGCGTGTACCGGGATCTCGTTGTCGTCGCGCGGCGGTAGCGGGGATCGGGGATCGGGGATCAGGTATCAGGGATCGGGGATCCGGTATCAGGTATCAGGTGGCGGGCACGAACGGACGGCGGGCGCAACTGGCGCAAGCCAACGCGGTCCCGCACGCACGGTAGCCGTCCTCCGTCCGAATCCGCCCCGCCCGCTCAACCCCCGCTCGCGAAGCGAGCGCGTCCCCCGTCGGGCGCAGCCCGCGCGTCCCTCGCCGCCCCCGGCGGCGCGTCCCCCGACAGGCGCAGCCTGGCGCGTCCCCCCGATCGCCGGCGTCTCGCTCCACACGGGTGTTCCAACCGGTGACTCCGGGCGATACCCTTCCAACATGGCAATCGACCGAATCGTCATTGATCCAGCCATTCGGTTTGGCAAACCCACGGTGCGCGGCACCCGAATGACGGTCGGGGACGTGCTGGGCTACCTCGCATCGGGAATGTCCGAGCAGGAGTTGCTCGCCTCGTTCCCCCAATTGAAGCATGAGGATGTCCTTGCATGCCTCGCGTTCGCTGCGGAGCGGGAGCGACGGATCATCGTCGATCCCGCGGCATGAGCATCCGCCTGCTACTCGACGAGAACCTCTCCGAAGCGCTGCTGGCGAGGCTCCCGAGCGCATTCGACGGGTCGAGTCACGTCCGACAACTCCTGGGCGAAGGCCGCTCGGATCAAGAGGTCTGGAACGCGGCTCGCGAGGGCGGCTTCGTCCTCGTTACGCTCGACACGGACTTCGAGAGGATGAGTGTGATGCTCGGAGCACCGCCCAAGGTGGTGTGGATCGCGGCGCACAATCCCAACAACCGACGGCTCTCGGCGCTGTTGGACGCCAAGGCGGAGTCGATCGTGCGCTTTGTCGGCGATCCGGACGCCTCATTCCTCGCGATCACGGAGGTGTCGGGCGCGCCCGCTCGACGAAGTCCCGGCTCCCAGCATTAGCCATCATCCTGAGCGCCGCCGACGAAGCGGGTGACGTTGCCGAGAACAGGCGCGCTCGGTTCGCGAGCAAAGCGGTGTCTGCCCTCTGCGGTCTCAGCCCCAGTCGGCAAGGAGCAGGCCGAGGTCGGCGCCGTCCACCACGCCGCTCTTGTCCAGGTCGGCAGCCGAGCCGTGACGGCCCCAGTCCATCAGAAGCGCTGCGAGATCGCTCGCGTCCACGCAGCCGTCGCCGGTCAGGTCGGCCGGACGCGGCACGGGCGTGAGGACGAATGCTCCCGACGTGACATTCGGCACGTTCCCACGCCCGAGCACTCGCCCATCGTCCAGGATCGCCCACGAGGTGGTCACCACCGCCGTCGAGTCCACGAGCAGGTCGTCGAGCGCGTACACCTTCCCCTCGTGCCAGAGCACGGCGCGCATCGGAAGCCCGGCGCTCGACTGCTCGGAGAACCCCACCGCGTCGCCGGCCGAGTTCA
>JAGQOG010000003.1 GCA_020427695.1 Phycisphaerales bacterium | reverse complement strand
CGGCGCCTGGGACCCGATCGAATGGACCGGTTCTTCCCCTTCCGCCGGCTGCTTCAGCACGGCGCCACACTCGCCTTCGGCTCCGATTGGCCGATCGTGTCCCCCGATCCGATCGCGGGCATGCGGGCCGCCATCACGGGACTCGATGCGGACGGCCGACCCGTGGCCACCGACCAGAACCTGACGCCGCTGGAGGCGCTACGCGGGTACACCGCGGGGGCCGCCTTGGCCCTCGGCGATGGCGACGTCGGCATGTTGCGCGTGGGCGGTCACGCCGATGTCACCGTGCTCTCCGACGATCCGCGCCACGCGGACTGGGTTCGGAATCCCCCCCGCGTCCTGGCCACGATCGTGGGTGGCGATGTCGTCTATGCTGAGAAGCGTGCCGCAACCGGAGCGGACCTCCTTGGGGCACGTTGAGCATGACCGATTCCCTCACCCATCTGGATGCGCAGGGCCGGGCCCGCATGGTCGACGTGGGTCACAAGCCACCGATGCGCCGACGGGCCGTCGCCGAGTGCCACTTCATGGCGGCCCCGGCCACGCTGGACCGGGTGATCGCCGCGGATCTTCCTAAAGGCGAGGCGCTGGCCGTCGCCCGGCTCGCCGGCATCGGCGCCGCGAAGCGGTGCGACGAGCTCGTGCCGCTCTGCCATACGCTGCCGCTCGACGCGGTCGCGGTGGACTTCGAGCGGACGGCGCCCGACCGGCTTCGCGTCGTCGCGACGGCCACGACCACCGCCCGCACGGGGGTCGAGATGGAGGCGCTCCTCGCGGTCGCGACCGCCGCCCTCACGCTCTGGGACATGACCAAGGGCGTGGACAGCGCGTTGCACATCGAGGGCCTCCGGCTCCTTGAGAAGGCGAAGGAACCGGCCGAGTCCGACGGACGAGCCCAGGGAGGAAGGCCATGACGGGCAGCTGGTGGGTGCAGCGGATCTTCGACGAGGGCGGTTTCGTCCTGCTGTTCACCTGGGTGGTCTGGGTGATCGGCTCGATCGTGCTGCACGAGTTGTCCCACGGCTGGGCCGCGATCTGGGAGGGCGACGACACCCCCCGCCGCCTGCACCGCATGACCATCAATCCCTGGGTCCACATGGGACCGGCCTCGTTGATCGTGTTCGCCGTGCTCGGCATCGCGTGGGGACTCATGCCGGTGGACCCGAGTCGGTTCCGCCATCGCCGCTGGGGACGGCTGGTCGTCGCCTTTGCCGGCCCCGCCATGAACATCGGCCTCGCGCTGGTCGCCCTGACCGCCCTTGCGTTGGTGGTGCGCTACGGCCCGGAGGAAGGCGACTTCGCCAACAACCTCCGGCAGTTCCTGTTCGTCGGCGGGTGGTTGAACCTGGTCCTGGCGGTCTTCAACCTGCTTCCGATCCCGCCTCTCGACGGTTCCACCGTGCTGGGGACGATCTTCCCCCGGTTGGGTCACTTCTACGCCCAGCCGCAGGCCCAGATGATCGGGATGTTCGCCCTGATGGCGATCCTGATCTCGAACGTCGACGTCCTCCTGTTCCATGTGGTCACGGTTGTGGCGGGCGCGTATGCCGGGGCGTTGAGCGCCGTCCTGCCCTGACCGGCCCCGTGGTCGGTTCCCCGGCCGGCCCGCCGGCGACCCCGCTTGCTCGCCCCGCGGCCGCCGCTATCATGGCCGATTCGCATCCGCCGGCTGAAGGCCGGCCGCACGGGAGTTTCCCCGGACCACGCGGTCCCGCTCCCCCACGGCCGGCCCTGATGGCGAGTCGTCCCCGGACGGCCTTGCATCGAAGCGGGCGCTTGGAAGGAGTTCTCATGGTTGTCATTCGTCTGAAGCGCATGGGCCGCGCCCACGCTCCGTTCTATCGCCTCGGGGCCATGGAGAAGCGGGCACCCCGAGACGGTCGCGTGATCGAGCAGCTCGGGTGGTACAACCCGATCGCCCCCGAAGGCAAGCAGTACGAGATCAAGGTCGATCGGGTCCGCCACTGGCTCGCCCGCGGGGCGCAGCCGAGCGAGACCGTGGCCAGCCTTCTCAAGAAGGTCGGCGTCGATCCGAAGCCCGGCAAGGCGCACCAGACGCAGGACGCGACGGCCTGACGCATCGGCGCGGCGCGTCGCGGGCGCGTTGGCGCGCTCCGACGGGTCGTCGCGGCAGGACCCCGTCATGCGGATCGACATTCTGACCCTCTTCCCGGAGATGTTCCCGGCGGTTCTCTCGGCGAGCATTCCAGGACGGGCCGCAACGGCAGACCGAGCGTCGTACCGCGTGCACGACATCCGCGCGTGGGCCGACAACCGGCACCAGAAGGTGGACGATCGACCGTTTGGCGGCGGACCGGGCATGGTGATGATGTGCCAGCCTCTGCACGATGCGGTGCTGGCGGTGGAGGGGATGGACGAACGGAAGGCGACTCGGATTCTGATGACGCCGCAGGGCGAGCGTCTGAGCCAGGAACGGATCGAAGGATTGGCACGGTGCCCTCGGCTGCTCGTGATCGCCGGGCACTACGAAGGCATCGACGAACGGGTCGTCGACGAGTTGAAGCCGCTGGAGTTGAGCGTGGGCGACTACGTTCTGAGCGGCGGCGAGATCCCCGCGATGCTGCTGGTCGACGCCGTCGTCCGGCTGCTTCCGGGCGTGTTGGGGCACGAGGATTCCGCCCTGGAAGACTCGTTTTCGCCCCGGAAGGTGGACGCCGAAGGCAAGTCCCTTCGGCTGCTGGATTGCCCGCACTTCACCCGGCCGCGTGCCTGGCGAAGTCGCGAGGTGCCGGATGTGCTGCTGAGCGGCGACCATGGGGCCGTGGCGAGGTGGCGTTTGGATCGGATGATCGAGCGGACGCGGGAGCGTCGGCCCGATCTGCTTCAAGGCGACGACCCCTGAGGGACCCCGCAGCGCGGACCGCTCAAGTCGTCCGACCCGGACGGTGGAACGCCGAGGGCGCACCGCGAGGGCCTCACAGGGCATCAAGGCCCAGGAACTCTGTCATGAACGTGCATCAGATCGTGGAATCCGTCGTCGAGAAGCAGCTCAAGCCCGCGGGCGAGCTTCCCAAGCTGGCCATTGGCGACACCATCGACCTTCACTACCGGATCGTCGAAGGCGACAAGGAGCGCATCCAGATCTTCCAAGGCGTGGTGATCGGGATGAAGGGTCGCGGGATCAACCGCACCGTCACCGTTCGCCGCATCGTCGCCAACGAAGGCGTGGAGCGCATTGTGCCGCTGAACAGTCCGCGCATCGCGAAGATCGACATCGTGCGTCACGCCGACGCCCGTCGATCGAAGCTCTACTACCTGCGCGACCGTGTGGGCAAGAGCCGCCGCCTGCGCGACCAGCGCCGCGGACTCAAGAACGTCAGCGCGTCCGGATCGGCCGCTGCCGCAACCGCCGCGCCGGCGGAGTCGTCCGCGGACGCCGCCTCCGAGTGACGCCCGTTGCGCACGGACCATGACGCGGGCGAGGCGCCGCCGTGGCGGCGCCTCGCCTGCGCCCTTTCGCCTCTCGGTGTCGCTCCCCCATGCACGTCCGCCTGTCCAAGACGTTCTCCTTCGAGGCTGCGCACTGGCTCCCCACCTTCCCGGAGGGCCACAAGTGCCGGCGCATGCACGGACACTCCTTCCAGGTCGAGGTGGTGGTCGAGGGCGCCGTGGATCCGGAGAAGGGCTACCTGATCGACTACGGCGACATCAAGGCGGCCATCGAGCCGGTTCGGAAGCGTCTCGACCACTACTGCCTGAACGAGATCGACGGTCTTGAGAATCCGACCAGCGAGATGCTGGCCAGGTGGATCTGGGACCGGCTCCGTCCGGAGCTGAGTCTCCTGTCGGAGATCGTCGTGAACGAGACGTGCACCAGCCGCTGCGTCTACCGCGGCGACTGAGCGCCGAGTTCGAATCCGCCTCGTCCTGTCCCGTCGCCCCGCCGTTCCCATGCTCCTCCACATCGAACACGACGCCGCCGCACTGGCAATGCTGCTCGACTCGCCACCGCCCGAGTGCGCCAGTGTCGCGGTTCGTCTCGGCGCTCCGTCCGAGGTGCTCGGCTTCCGGATCGGAGGGAATCCGCTCGACCCGCGCGACGACGCCGAGCCGTGGGCGTTCGACCCGAGCCTGCCCGGCTCCCTCGTGTTCACGTGGTCGGGAACCCTCGCCCCGGAACCGTTCGCACCCGATCCCCGCAACTGGACGCGGCAGGGCCAGGAGGCGTTCGCGGCCTTCTGCGACCAGGTGCGGCCCGCCATGGAGCGGGAGGAGCGGACGCTCTGCGTGCAGCCGCACGCTCGGCATGCGCTGAGCGATGTCCAGGGCGCCTTGAACTTCCTTCGCACCCGCAACGGGCAGCCGTTCGGCGTGGCATTCGCACCGGCATCGATCCTGACCGGCTCGATGCTGATGGAGGTCGACGATCACCTGACGCGGGCGTTCGAGACCCTCGGACCCCTCGCCAGCGCCGTCGTGCTCGAGGATGTCCGCCCCGCACCGAGCGCCGAGGACAACGACGCGGTGCAAGCCGTCGGCCTGGGCGAGGGCATCCTTCCCCGGGAACTCGTTCGGCGTCTGCTCGAGGCGCATGTTCCCGCGGAGACACCCCTCGTCATCCGTTCCGGCGCGATCGACCGGCAGCTGGCGTGGCTCAAGGGGGACTGAGCATCATGCCCCTGCCCGAGCAGCCACTCTCCCCCGACGGTCGCTGCTGGTGGTGCGGCGACGATCCGCTCTACGTGGCCTACCACGACGAGGAGTGGGGTCGTCCGGTCGCGGACGAGCGGCGCCTCTTCGAGAAGATCGTGCTCGAGGGATTCCAGTCCGGGCTGTCGTGGCTCACGATTCTGCGCAAGCGCGAGCGCTTTCGCACCGTCTTCCACGGGTTCGATCCCGAGCGCGTGGCCCGCATGACCGGCCGCGACGTGGCCCGACTGCTTCTCGATGCGGGCATCGTCCGACATCGCGGCAAGATCGAATCGGCGATCAACAACGCCCGACAGGCACTTGCGCTGCGCGAGGCGGAGGGCGGACTGCCCGCCTTCGCCTGGCGGTTCGCCCCCGCCCGCACCGAGCCGGTGCGATCGGCCGCGGACATCGTCCCGGCCACACCGGAGTCGAAGGCGCTGAGCCGCGAGCTCCGGCGGCGCGGCTGGTCGTTCGTGGGGCCGACGACGCTCTACGCCTTCATGCAGGCGGTGGGAATGGTCAACGACCACCTGCTCGGATGCACGTGCCATGGCAAGGTGGAGCGACTGCGCCAGGCGTTCGTGCGTCCGGGAACATCCTGACCGCTCTCCAACCGATTCCTGGCGCAAGGTTTGCCGATTCCATGCGGCGCGGGATACACTCGTTCCGATTCGTCGGGGCCGGTTCCGGTTCGCCCCCGGTTCGACCCCGCCTCGCCTCGGCTCGACCCGACGCGCTTGGAGGAGCGGTCGACATGGAAGTCCCCGGTGCCGTCTGTTCGGCGCTTGATTCGAAGGTGCTCGTCCTCAATCGCGTGTACGCCGCGATCCGCGTGGTCGATGCGCGCCGGGCCTTCACCCTGCTGGTGAAGCAGGCGGCCGAGGTGATCGCCCTCGAGGACGGCCAGTACGTGAACTACGACTTCGAGTCGTGGTCCGAGGTCGCGACGTTCCAACAGGAGTACGAGGCGGAGCACCACGATTGGGTGCACACCGCCCGCCTGGTCGGGGGTGCGTCCGCCCTTGCGGGCG
>JAGQOG010000374.1 GCA_020427695.1 Phycisphaerales bacterium | reverse complement strand
CGCGTGAGGCGGCGAGAGCGCGTGAGGCGGCGAGAGCGCGTGAGGCGGCGAGAGCGCGTGAGGCGGCGAGAGCGCGTGAGGCGGCGAGAGCGCGTGAGGCGGCTTCCACACCGGAGTCCAGCCCGCGCTCCGAATCGGGCTACCGCTCGAGCCGCTTGGCGTAGATGACCTTGCCGTCCCCGGAAGAGTAGAAGTCCGGAAGGTGTGCCGCTTCGGCGTAGCCGCAGGCGCGGTAGAACGCTCGCGTCGGCTCGTATTGCGGTCGCGACGCCGTTTCCGCGTAGACGCGTTCGCCACCGATGGCGGCGATCCGCCGCTCGGCCTCCGCCAGCACGACCCGTCCGAGACCCTTGCCGCGCCGGTCGTCCCGGACCGCGATCCAGTACAGGTCGAAGCTCGACTGCGTGAGCGGCACTCGGCCGAAGCACGCGTACGCCACCGGACGCGCATCGAGATCCCGTCCCTCGTCCACGAACACGAACTCGTAGCCGCTCGACGGTCCTTGGGCCAACCGCTCCTCGACGAGTTCGACCGCCACATCGATCTCTTCCAGGGTGAAGTAGCCCGTCGAAGCGACGATCTCACGCACGGCATCGATGTCGGCCGGGCGCGGTTCGCCGCGAAGGAGGTGCGCGGCGCGGGTGGCGGGGTTCATGAGGGGCGCACCCTTCCGGAGCGGACCTCGGCCGCGACCAGCGGCATGGTCGGCCGAGAACCGAGCGCGACGTCGCCGAGAATCCGGGCGATCGCGGTCCCTGGACCGACACCCGCCTCGGTCAGGGCCGCCACGAATCCCGCGTCCGGCGCGAGGCATGGATTCGAGTTCACCTCGAGCACGTAGGGGCGGCCCGCGTCATCCACGCGAAAATCCACGCGGGCGTACCCGCGAAGCCCGAACAGGCGCCAGCAGCGAACCGCCAGCCCGCGCAGCCGATCGATCAGCGGCTCGTCGACGGGCGGAAACGCGAAGCAGCGGGGCGTGGTGTGGTACGGCTCGGAATCGGCGATCCATTTGGCGCGGTAGCCGACCACCCGCGGACGGTCGGCGGGCCAGTCCTCAAAGACGATCTCCGCCGGCGGCAGCACCTGGGGATCGGCCCCCGATCCCGCGGCCTCCGCCGCGAGCAGCGCGAGGTTGAACTCCCGCCCGTCGACGAACGCTTCCGCGAAGCCCTGTCCGCCGAGTGCCGGCAGCCGTTCGCGGACGAGCTGTGCGAGTCCGCCCAAGCTCTGCGGCTCGACCACCGAATCCTCGTCGAGCCCGATCGAGGCGTGCTCCCACACCGACTTCACGATCCAACGGCCGTCGACCGCCTCGTCCCCGGCCGATTCCAGGTCGTCGAGCGCGTGCCATGCCGGCGTGTCGATGTCCGCCAGCACGAGGCGGCGCTTGGCCGCCAGCTTGTCGGAGGTGGCCTCGACGGCGTGTGCCGGACAGCCGGTGTACGGGATCCCCAGCGCCTCGAGCAGCACGGGAACCACGTGGATCATGCGTCCCATGCCGCCGAGGCTCTCGACAAGGTTGAAGACGACGTCGGGCGCCGCGGCGTCGATGCTGTCCCGCAGCGCGCCGAGGTCGAGGCCGCAGGCCAGCGTCTCGCTGGAATGGCCCAGCACGGCCAGCGACTCGGCCACGAACGTCGCCTGCGCGGCCCCGTCCGACTGGTCCGGAGACCCCGGATCGACCGGCGCATCGTGCACGATCAGGACATGCATGTCGGCGCTCCGGCGGCGTGTGCGGTCGAGGTGCGGGCGATGGCCGAGTCCAGAATGGCCGCGACGAGTTCGTCGTAGGGCCGCCCGAGAAGGGACCACATGATGGGCAGGTCGGAGTGCTCGGGGTGCATGCCGGGCAGCGGGTTGATCTCGATCACCTTCGGTCGGCCGGCGCCATCCGCTCGCAGGTCCACCCGCCCGCCGTCGCGGGCGCCGATCACGCGCCACGCCTCCAGGGCCAGGGCCGCGCACTCCTCGGCGAACGCGTCGTGGGCAAGGACGTACTGCACGCGCGTTTCGCAGTCCTCCTTGTTGGCGTAGGTGTAGATCTCGGCATCGTCGGCGGTGAGCAGGCGCACCTCCAGCACGCCCACCACCCGCGTCCGATCGCCCGTTCCCACCAGGCCCACCGTCACCTCGCGCCCGGGCAGGTACGCCTCGACCAGCACCGGCTGACGGAACCGCCGCAGGAGGTCGCGGCACACCGACACAAGCGACGCGGGATCGCTTGCCTTGGCGCGGCCGTCCACGCCCTTGCTCGATCCCTCCGCCACCGGCTTGGCGAAGAGCGGGTAGGGGAGTCCGATCTGCTCGCACTGGGACGCGTCCTCCACGACGGCGAACTCGGGTGTGGGCAGGCCCGCGTCGCGCAGGATCCGCTTCGCCGTCGCCTTGTGGAGCGTGACGGCGCACACGAGGGGATCGGAGAAGACGTACGGGATGCCGTGCGCATCGAGAAGGGCGGGTACGAGCGACTCGCGCCCGAAGCCGAGCAGGCCCTCGGCGATGTTGAACACGAGGTCCCATCGCTCGCCCGCGGCCAGGCGGGCCATCAGGGCGCGAGCGTGCCCCACGCGCACCGTCTCGTGCCCGGCATGACGAAGGGCGTGCTCAAGCGCGTCGATGGTGTCGGGGCGGTCGAACTCCGCGACGTCGTCGGCGGAGAATCCCTCCGCGAGGTAGTCCTGCCGGAGGTCGTAGGTCAGGGCGATCAGCATGGTCGGGGACGGTCCGCGGTCCGGATGGTGGCAGTGGGTTCCGCGGTGCCGGCCGCGTCGGCTGCCTCGAGGTCGGACCAGAGTTCCTCGTAGAGCTGCCGCCGCCAACGTTCGCCATCGGCCTCGCGCATGTCGAGGACCTTCAGCATCCCCTTCCCGTCGGGGGCCAGCCGCTTCACGGGACAGTAGTCGGGATCCTCGCCAAGGAGCCGCTTCTCGTTGAAGACGAACGGGTAGAGACGGCACACGAGCGGCCGGACGTCGGTCGGCAGCACACAGCCCTTGGCGCCAAGGAACGTGCAGTCGCCCCCTGGGCGGCGCCTCAAGACCTGTCGGGTTCCGTCGGGTGCGATCGCCAGCCGGAGCCAGTTGGGATCGTCGGGGTCGCGCTCGAAGTAGGCGGGATCGGTCGGGCGACGCCGGTGCCAGAAGTCGCGGTGGCCCGTGTGCTTGGCGATCCGGCCGAGGTCGCCGTCGGTGACGAGGATCTCCGCCCGCTGGCAGCAGGTCTTCTGCATGGTGGCGCACCGCGCGCACGGGTGCGGCGTGGGAGTGTTGTCGGACATGGCCGTCCTCCTCCGCGATCGTCCGCTCAGCGGGCGGTCGAGCCCGCACGGCCCGCAAGCGACACGGCTCCGTCGGGCAGGGGATCCGGATACCGGAACACGTGGCCCTCGTAGTTGCGAATCAGCAGGTCGTCGCCGTCGCGCCCGACCACGTACTCGGGGCTCAGCGGGATCTTGCCGCCGCCGCCGGGACCGTCGATCACGAAGTTCGGCACGGCGTAGCCGGTCGTGTGGCCGCGCAGCGCCTCGATGATCCGGAGTCCCGTCTCGACCGGCGTGCGGAAGTGCCGCGAGCCCGGGATGGGATCGCATTGGTAGATGTAGTAGGGCCGCACGCGGATGCGCAGCAGCGCGTGCATGAGCCGCTTCATCGTTTCGGGATCGTCGTTCACGTCCCGCGTCAGCACGGTCTGGCTGCCGAGCGGGATGCCGGCATCGGCGAGTCGGCCGCACGACTGCGCCACCTCCGGCGTGATCTCCGCCGGGTGCATGAAGTGGACGCTCATCCAGAACGGATGGTGCTTGCGCAGGATCGTCGCCAGCGCCGGCGTGATCCGTTGCGGCAGCACGCAGGGGATCTTCGAACCGATCCTGATGAACTCGACATGGGGAATCGCCCGCAGCCGCGTGAGCAGCCAGTCGATGCGCTCGTCGTTCATGGTGAGCGGATCGCCGCCGGAGATCAGCACGTCGCGGATCTCGGGCGTGGCCTCGATGTACGCGAGGGCGCGCTCGAACTGCCTGGTGTTGAAGTGGTACTCCCCGGTCTTGCCGACGAGTCGCGATCGGGTGCAGTAGCGGCAGTAGGTGGCGCAGAAGCTCGTCACCAGGAAGAGCACGCGGTCGGGATAGCGGTGGACGAGCCCCTCGACCGGCATGTCGCCGTCCTCGTTGAGCGGATCCTCCGACTCGCCGGCGGAGTGCTCGAACTCGTCGGCGATCGGAAGCATCGTCCGCCGGATCGGATCCATGGGATCGTCCGGGTCCATCAGCGACGCGTAGTACGGCGTGATCCCGACCGGAAGTCGGTCGCCGAGGCGCACGGCGGTCTCGTGCTCGTCCGGCGACAGCCGGAGACAGCGTTCGAGTCCGGCGAGATCGCGGATGCGGTGCCGCAACTGCCACTTCCAGTCGTTCCATTCCGCGTCGGTGGCCTCGGGGAAGCACCGGGCGCGGAAGGCGGCGGCCTGCGGTCCCACGACGAAGTCGGCGTCGCCCGCGTCGGTCGCGGTGCGGGCCGCGACATCCTCCTCGGGCGAGGAGTCGTCCTCCGAGGCGGTGGCCAGGTGGAGCGGCGGGTAGTTCGACTGGAGTTGGTCTTGGAATTGGGCCAGTGAGACTGGCCGACGACTCGCGGGCTCGGCGTCCGCGTCGTCTCCCTCCTCGCGGTGGAGCGGGAGGCTGACCGGTCGGGGGCTTCCGTTGACCGAGACCTCGATCGGACGGGCAGCACGCTGCGACAACTTGGCCATTTTCTGATTGTTCCGGACGGGTTCTGGTCCGTCAACCGGCCGCCGACCGTTTCACCGGTCGATCATACGGCGCGTTCGCAGCCAGAATCGGCGGAACGATATCACCGCGTGCCCGGCAGTCAAGACTCTGCGCGCCGAGTTCGCGCGGACTTTTGTTCCCCGTTGGTCCCGGAGATCCCGCCGAGCGCATCTCGAAGGGTGGTGGCGAGCAGGCCTTGGAGCCGGGTCCATGGCGGACCGGCGCGCCGCGGGAACCGCTGGTTCACCTCCAGCTCGATTCCCAGGTAGAGCTCCGCCGGGAACCGCTGGCGGAGGATCGTGGTCAATCCGTCGCTGGTTCCGCGATAGGGGGCGTTGCGGCGCACGACCAGGTCCGGCGACGCCGCTTCCAGGCGGCGCTTCCAGGTGTCGCACAGCGCCCGCTCCGGTGGTCGTGGCGGGTCGTACAGCAGGCCCACGTCCATCGTTCGTCGCTCTCCGTTGCGCACCGGCGCGAACGTGTGAACGCCCACGTGCACCACCGTGGTTCCTTGGAGCACGGGTTCGGCCACGGCGGAGACGACTGCGGCCAGGTGCGGCAGGTAGTGGTGCCAGAGGATTCTCGATCGCTCGCTCCAAGGCAGCGGTTCGACCACGTCGGAGAAGGCGTGGGGATTCGTTGCCGATCGGTTGAGGTCGATGAGCAGGCGGGTGGTGGTCGCGGCGATGAGCGCAACGGAGAAGCCGTCGCGCAGGCGGCGTTCGAGCATCCTGGCCAGGACCAGCGCCCCGGGATCCCATCCCCGGTGGCTCTGGAGGAGCTTCCTCTTGCCTTGGAACAAGGAGCGGTAGGCGGGCGGGACCCGGTTCCCGCCGTGCTCGCAGGTCAGGAGGAGGACCATCTCAGGAGAGCGCGCCGGCATCGAAGGCATCTCCGTGTTCCAGGCAGTCGGCCAGGTGACGGTAGACCCGCACCAGCCGTTCGCGGTCGGGACAGGGACCGAACGCCGCGAGAAGACGTCGGGCCAAGGGGCCCTGATCGAGGATCAGCTCGACCGCCGGCACGAACTCCGCCGCCGGCGGCGCCTCCTCGACCAGCCAGCGCCAAACCGCCTGCGCGGTCGCGGGCCGCTCGGGCAGTCCGAACATCGCGAGGTAGTCGGGGTTGTCCACCACCGCTTGCTCGCCCTCGTCGATGCACCGCAGAAGCTGGCGATGGAGCGGCTCGACGGGCCACGCCTTCTGACGACCGTAGCTCGACCATCGCTCCTCCACGATCGCCTTCAGCGTGGAGGCGATCGTGGCCAGGACCGCCAGGTCCGCCGCGGGCCGCTCCTGGATGTCGAGCACGCGGATCTCGATTGCGCCGCGATCGAATCGGGCAATGGCGCCGCGGGCGTTCATCCAGATGTGATTCAGAATCCGCTCGGGGTCGTGGGCGGCGAGGGCCTCGTCGATGCGGGCGTAGATGCCATCGGAATAGGCGGCCTCCGAGAAGACCGGCTCGGGAACGACCGCGCCCGTCAGCACCGGCATGCGCTTGGCGTTGGAGCGGTAGACGTCGAGCCGGTGGTCGAGACGTCGGCCGACCGCGCCATCCATCGCCGGGCTGCTGGCGGCGATCGCCGGCAGGATCGGCAGCAGGAGCCGGATCGCCGCGTGCAACCGGCCGAACTCCTCGTCGTCGGCGAAGGGGAGGTTGAGATGAACGCTCTGGAGGTTGGCCCAACCGTGACCGCGGCAGTCGAAGAGCCGATCGAGGAGGTGGTACACCGGTCCGTACTCGTGCGGCCAGAGCCTCATTTCACGGAAGGGATCCATCCACGGATGCATGCCGCCCGGAAGGAGCCGACCTCCCAGCGGTCGCAGCAGCGCGTTCGCCCGCCGAACGGAGTCCTGGAACCGCGCGGCGAGGCCGTCGAGCCCGGAGACCGGAGCGTCGGTCTTCATCTCGAGGACGTGCAGGGCCAGCTCGTTCGACCACGCCAGTTCGCCGAATCCGACGTCGCCGGGATGCGACTCGGTCCGCACCTGCCCCAGCGCGGCCGCGGCCGCCTCGATCACGCGGTCGCACACGGGAAGGACGTCGAGGGTCCGGTCGGAGACGATCATGTACTCCAGCTCGACGCCGTAGCCCTCGAAGAGCCCGAGTCGCCGGGGTGTCGGCTCAACCATGCTCCTCCCCCTCCTGGCCGCGGGCTCGCACCCGGCGGGCGAACCCGGCCATGATCTCGTGGTAGAGCTGGTCGTTGAGGATCGCGTCCTCGTAGCCCGCGTCGATGTTCGGATTGTCGTTGATCTCGATCACGTCGATCCGGTTGCCGTGCTGCTTGAGATCCACGCCGTACAGGCCGTCGCCGATCAGATTGGCCGCACGGAGCGCGGTCTTGATCACCTTGGGCGGCACGAGGTCCACGGGAATGGCGTCCACCTTGCCGAACTCGCTTCCGCCGGTGCGGTCGCGACGCACGATCTGCCAGTGGTTCCTCGCCATGTGGTACCGGCACGCGAAGAGCGGCCGGCGGTCGAAGACGCCGATGCGCCAGTCGTAGTCGGTGCGCACGAACTCCTGGGCGACGATCAGGTCGGAGCTGTCGAACAGGCGGTCCGTCTGCTCCGCCAGCTCCTCCGGAGTCTCCACCTTGACCACGCCCTTGGAGAACGCGCTGTCGGGCTGCTTCAGGATGCACGGGAAGCCGAGCTCCTCGGCCACGCGGCCCATCGACTCGCGGTCCACCACCAGGGTGCGCGGACTTCCGATCTTGTGGCGGGCGAGCAGCTCGGCCATGTAGACCTTGTTCGTGCACCGCACGATCGACTCGGGATCGTCGACGACCACGAGGCCTTCGGCCGCGGCCCGGCGGGAGAAGCGGTAGGTGTAGTGGTTGACCGCGGTCGTGTCGCGGATGAAGAGGGCGTCGAACTCGGCCAGGCTGCCGTAGTCGTCGCGGGTGATGAAGGTCACGTCGAAGCCGTGCTCCTCCCCGGCCCGCACGAACTTCCGCAGCGCCCGCTCGTTCGAGGGCGAGCTCTCTGCCTTCGGATCGTGGAGGATCGCCAGGTCGTACTGGGCGGTCCGCCGGCGTACGCGGCCGGGATGCCGTCCCGCGAAGTGCTCCGCGGCGACCTCCTGCACGAACGCGGCGTGCGTGGCGGGAACCTCGCTCATGGGGATCGCCCGCACCCGCGTCAGGCGCCACCGCTCGCCGTCGGACGCGAAGTGGGCGCGGAGGAGCGGGGCGGGGAAGAGGTTGAAGATCTCGCGGGCCAGCCGCTCGTAGCGGTTGGCCAGGTTGCGCCCGAAGTAGATGCTGAGGTCGAACTCGGTTCCGTTGATGCGGGCGAGGCTGCGCTGCACCAGTTCGTCCAGCTCGTCGCCGAAGGTGCGCACGATGCCCGCGCCGGCGCTCTTCAGATCCTGCATGGTGAGGACGCTGGGCAGGGGACGATGACCGCGGGCGGTGGCGAGGAGGGAGACGTAGTAGCCGAGACTCTGGTAGCGGTACGAACGGCAGAGGTTGTAGACCTTGGTGCGGCGCAAGCTGCTCCAGGAGGCGTCGGTGAGGTACTCGCGGCTCCCGACCACCTGCACGCCGGGCGACTCGAGCGACCAGTCCTTCGGATCATCGACCACGACGACGATCGGCATCTGGCTTCTCCTTGGGGCGCGTGCGGTCGTCCGATGGCGGCGTGCCGCCCGCCGGCTCCAGCACCAGCAGGTTCCCGTCGTAGGTCAGCACGCCGATCAGGATGGCGCAGACCAGCTTGCGTATCCACACTCCGTAGCGCCGCGCTTCCCCCGCGTCGGCGGCGCCGTCCGGGGAATGCGGATCGACGACGAGCACCTCGCGGCGCTCGCGGTCCCATCCGGCGAGGGCGACGAAGTGGCCGGTGGGCTCTCCCCCGAGGTCGTCGTCCACCATCCGGTTGTGCGGGGCCTCGACCTCGCGCGCGGCGCCGTAGAGATACGTCGCACTCAGGCCGGCGAGGAGCGGGACCTGCCGCCGCAGGTGACTTCGAATCAGTTCGCCCGTCAGGTCCTCCATGTGCACCCGACCGCCCAGCTCGAGAAAGTCGAGGTAGGCGTCGGTCGCGATGCGGAGCTTGCGGGAGTGCTTCCGAGCCGCCTGCTGCTTGAGCTTCTCCGCGAGCAGCACCGCGTCGGCCACGCCGCCGCCGCGGGGGAACCAGGTCGGGTCGAAGAGGTTCACATTGAAGGTGTAGATCGAGGCGCTGAACCCGTTCCGCAGCGCGTGCTGGGCCAGGAACACGGCGAGCGTGCCGCCGTCCTCGAGCCGCGAGGTCTCGGCGATGACGCGTTCGAGCGTGTACGGCATGCCCCAGAAGCGGTAGACGGCGTGGAGACACGTCGGCCCGCACGTGGTGTCGTCGGGCTGGGCGTGCATCTCAAGGCTGAGCGAACCTCGGTCGTCGCGGCGCGGCATCGTTGGGGACGGAGGGAGGCGGGGGGCCGCACGGCTGGCGGAGGTCCAGAGCATATCCGAACGCGACGCGACGAACGCCGTTTGGCAGCGGCGGGCTACGATCACCGTCGAGCGCGGTACAAGGAGCGTCGCATGTCGGCGTCCGAACACGTCGCGGATCGGAAGAGCCACGTTGGAGGCCGCACCTGGTCGGCGTGGCTCGTGATGTCGTCGCTGCTGGTGATCGTGCTCGTGGTCTGGACGCTGTTCCTGTCGGCGCGGGTGGATGCGCTGCGCCTGCGGCAGGTGGAGGACGCGGAAACGCTGAGCCGACTGGACCGGTTCGACGCCGCCCTCCAGGACCTGCGGCGCGAACTGGGGCACGGGATCGAGTCGGGCGTGATCGACCGTCGTCAGCTCGCGGAGCACATTGCCGCGGTCAGGCTCCAGCTCGCGTCCGGCGCTCCGCCCTTGGAGCCGCCCGAGCCGACCGCCGCGCTCCTGAGCGCCTTGTCCGTCGAGTTCGCCGAGGACGAGACCCGGCCCGACGACCTGGCGTCGGCCCGCCTGCATCGCGCCGCGATCGAGCGAACCGACACGCGCGTTCAGCAGGCCGCCGAACGCATGCGGCAACACCAGCGTGACGTCTCCGCGGAGCTCGATGCGCACTGGCAGTCCATCCGGCTGCTGCTGGTCGGATCGTGGATCGTGGGCAGCACGCTCGTGGTGCTTGCGTGGCTCTATCGGCGCGAGGCCGCCCGGCGGCACGAGGCGGAGATCGTCTCGCAGGAGCTGGCCGGGGAGCTCGCCGTCCGGGTCGAGGAGCGCACCGCGGGACTGCGGGACGCGCTGCGCAAGCTCCGGGGGGAGATGCTCGATCGGCAGCGTGCGGAGTCGGCGCTGCGCGAGAGCGAGCGGTTCCTCGAGCAGGCGCAGGAGGTGGCGAGCATCGGGAGCTGGGTGTCGCATCCGGGCGACGAGGGCACGCTGGTGTGGTCCAAGGGCGTCTTCCGGATCTTCGCCATGGATCCCGACCGCTTCGATGGACGGGTGCAGACCTTCTTCGACATGGTCCATCCCGACGACCGGCAGGCCGTGCGGGAGGCGGACGAGGTGGCCAAGCGCGACGGCACGCCCTACAGCGTCGATCACCGGATCCTGCGCTCGGACGGCGAGATCCGGTGGGTGCACGAACGGGGCGAGGTGATGCGGGACGAAACCGGGCGGGTGGTGCGGATGATCGGCACCGTGCAGGACATCACGCAGCGCAAGCGGGCGGAGGAGCGGCAGACGAACCTCCTGCGCGAGCTCGACCACCGGGTGAACAACAACCTTGCGCTCGTCCTCTCGATCTCCGAACGCACCGCGGCGGGCGCCGCCACGGTGGCGGCGTTCCAGGAGGCGTTCAGCAAGCGGATCCACGCCATCGCCCGGACGCACGAGGCGCTGGCCCGGCGCAAGTGGGGCGCCATCGAACTGCGGGAGCTGGTGCTGCTCGCCCTGGCGGCCCCGGACGGCGGCACGGAGCCTCCGTTCGTCCTGACCGGTCCGCGGACGGCGGTTCCGCCGCACGCGGCGCTCCCGTTGGCGCATGCGCTGAACGAGCTGGCGACGAACGCGCTCAAGTACGGCGCGTTGACCACCACGGGGGGCCGGATCGAGGTCCAGTGGAGCGTGGACGCGGAGCGGACGTGCCACCTCGAGTGGACGGAGAAGGGCGGTCCTCCCGTCGTCGCTCCGACCCGACACGGGCTTGGCCTCCAGCTCCTCGAAAGCGCCATTCAGCACGAACTCT
>JAGQOG010000373.1 GCA_020427695.1 Phycisphaerales bacterium | reverse complement strand
TCGCCGTCCACAGCGACAGCAGGATCCCCAGGTCCGCGCCGTCGACAACGCCGTTGTCGTCGAGGTCGCCCGGGTTCGGCCAGCCCCAGCCGCTGAGGAGGATGCCGAGATCGGCGCCGCCCACGACGCCGTCGCCGTCGAGGTCGCCTTCGAGGAACGGCGGCAGCTCGGGGACGATGAGGTCGTCGATGTAGATGTTGTGGACACCGTCGATGACGACCGTGTCGAAGGGTTCGCTGCACACGATTCCAGCAAAGTTGCTCCCCTCGCAGCATGCCGAGAGGAACGCCCATCCAAGGAGTTCGTCATCTGAGTAGAGATAGTAGAGAACCTGCGAGGGTACCGTGGCAGCTATCGCCGTGGTCGGCTCGCTGAGCTTCACTGTGATCGCGTTGAGGCTACGACCGGGTTCCCACTGGTAGCTCCTGAGTCCCCACCCGTCGTCGAACGACGAAGGGACGTTGACGGTGACGTCGTTTCCGTCCGTGAATAACACACCTAGCTTGGAATACTGACCGGTGACGATCGTGTAGCCGAGCGTGAAATCGAGCACGTTCACTTGGGCGCCCGAGTCAGCCGCCCATTCGTCGAAGTCGTAGTAGTCGGCGATCGTGACGTCAGCCGTGGTCGCCACCGCACAGGTCGCGACGGCCAGCGCGGCGATCGCCGCCTGCCTCGCATGATTTCGGCCCGGCATGTCAACCTCCTGTTCGACTCGTCACTCGCCAGTCACTTTGCTCGACCCGAGCACGCCGCGAGGCAACCTCCGCCTACGGACGGCCCGGTGCGTCGTCGACGTTCGGATCGCAGCCCCATTTCGCGAGGTAGCTGTCGACGGCGGGACTGGCGGCGAACTTGCCGCCCGCGTACAGCGCCGGACCGCCGCCCGAGCCGTCGTCGAAGGTCGTGAGGGCCCAGATCCAGTCGACCATCCCGCTCCCCAGCGGCGACCACGACGAGCCGTCCCACTTCGCGACGGAGTTCGCCGCCGTGCCGCCCGCCGTCGTGAACTCGCCGCCCGCGCACAGCGCCGGACCGCCGCCCGAGCCGTCGTCGAAGGTCGTGAGGGCGTTGACCGCGGGAAGGAAGAAGTCGCTCCCCGACAGCCCGCTCCCCAGCGGCGACCACGAGGAGCCGTCCCACTTCGCGACGGCGTGCGCCGCCGTGCCGCCGGCCGCCGTGAAGGTGCCGCCCGCGTACAGCGCCGGACCGTCGCCCGAGCCGTCGTCGAAGGTCGTGAGGGCGTTGACAGAACCGTTCATTCCCGGCGCTCCGCCGAACGTGGGCAGCCACGTCGGATCGCGAGGCGCGTTCGCCGTCACCGAGATCTCGCCCGCATCCGTTACGCCATCGAGCGCGACCGGGCTCACCAGCTTCGTGCCGGTGTAGGTCACTCCGCGAATCGAGGCGACCGCCGTCACATTCAGCGACGTGGTCTGCCGCCCGACCTCGACCTCGAAGCCAAACGCCCCGTCAGCTCCGCTGACGCCCTGCCCGCCCAGTTGCGTCACCACAACCGCCTGCGGCACCGGCGTGCCATCAGCGAGCGCGACGCTGCCAACAAGCAGTGTCTTGAGGCACGGAGCCGGACATGTGCCCCATCCGCCCAACACCAAGCCGAGATCGATCCCATCGACCTCGCCGGAGCCGTCGATGTCCGCAGGGTCTGAGGCGGCAGCCGGTCCCCAAGCCCCGAGCACGATCCCTAGATCCGCGGCGCCGACGACCGTGTCGTGGTCCACGTCTGCCGGACAGCAGAGACTGCCCCCGCCAGCGAGGGCCCGCGGCGAGAGCGACAGCGGAAGAAGTGCCGCGCAGAGGAGGACGTACTTGAGGGCATTCATGACCGGGGTGACATGCAGGGGATCGCGGAGGTGCTTCATTGGATGAACCGGAAAGTTGATCGGAGAACGCTGCGCCGTCCGTGGAAGAGGCCCGCGTCAGAGCACTGCGAGTGCGGGGAGGATCGGAGGCCGAGAAACCTGGTCGTGCGCGCTCATCGCACCACCTCCCCTGCACCGCCGCTCATGGCGTGGCAGTCAACGCCTTCGTCGGTCGTGATGACCAGGTCGAGCAGTCTGTCACCGTCGAGATGCTCGATCGAGATCCGCTGCGACGCGAGTTCCGAGCCGCAGAGGACCGGCGCGCCGAAGGAGCCGTCGCCACGGTCGAGCCAGAGGATCAGGTGCCGCATGCGGAGCCCCCAGAGTGCCGCGTCGCCTCAAACGCGATTGCAACCGCATTGGGCGGCAGAACCGTCGGCGATGCAATCGTCTATTCGCGATTTCATACAGATTGTCTCGGTGCCCATGCGATGCGAGCATGGCGCGACCACAGACTTCTTATGAGCGGGTTCGATCGACTTCGCCCCGCTCGCGGGCGCCGGATGGCTGTCCGTCGCCTGGCGAACGTCCATAGCCCAAGTTCCGCAGGCGCCCTGCGCAGCCGACCGCGCGGGCGACGCACGGCTCAGGCTGCGATGTCGATCCGCCGCGGCATGCCGCGAGCGAACTGACGGACCCCGGAATGAAGGCTCGCCGTCCCGACGGCGGCGGCCGGGCGGGAGTGTAGCCGACGAATTCCGCGAATCGCCGGTGCAGGTGGAATCGCCGCACGAGTGCGTGGCCGCGCTTGCACCGCACGGGTCGACTGGCCATCGGCACTCGGCCGGCGTCCCCGCGGCCTGCCGAAGAGTCCTTCCGGAGGCGCCGATAAGGCCACGTCGATGCTCGCCTGCGCTAAGACTGCGCGGGGAGCTTGCCGCCACACCGCTTTGGCGGAATACTCTGGTCCGAGGAAGCGTCTTCGGAGCAGCGGGCCGGCACGCTTGATTGGCTCATGTCCTACCTGACCTCCCAGCTCTGATCGGCTGCCACTTCCCAACTGAGGATCTGTGATGTCTCGAACTTCCAGAACAGCGATCGTGTGGCTCGGTGCCATCGCTTGTCTCGCCAGCGCAGTCAACGCAGGCTTCGTCGTGTACGACGAGGACGACTCCGGGTGGTTCGGCGCCGTCCAGAGCTACAGCACGATTACGTTCGCGGAGTTCCCGCACAACACGCAGATCGACGACGAGTATGCGAGCCTCGGTGTTCTATTCACTGACACTGACGGGAACTGGATCATCGGGACGGCGCCCGCGACCTATCCCCAAGACGGGATGGGCCTCAACGGCAACGCTCTGGTCGAGTTGACGTTCGACCAGCCGATGTGGGCGTTCGCCTCGTACTTCCCTGGCGGGGCGTTCTTCGACTTCTTCGCGGCAGATCAACTGCTGCACTCGTCCCCGCTCATGGGTGGGAGCGGCGTCGGATTCTTCGCAGGGTTCACGACCGACGTGGCGTTCGATCGCATTCAGATTCACGGGCTCCCGCCCGATCCGTTTGGGAACCCTGATAAGGTCTTCTTCGACAGCTTTTACTTCGCGGCGGTTCCGAGTCCGGCAGGCCTTGCAGTGCTGGCGCTCCCGGGACTTCGCGGCACGCGGCGGCGTCGGCGATGACGCACCGGTCGTCGCAGGAGGCAGCGAGGCAGCGCGGCCACGCACTCTTGGGGAGCGAGCAGCGCAGCAGCGCGGCCACGCACTCTTCGGGAGTGAGCGTTTGAACGACTGCGCCCCGATCGCGGGCGTCGGAGGCTCGTCCTTTGCCGGGAGAACGCTCGAAGCCCGAGTTGTGCAGGTTCCCGGCGCAGCCGATCGCGCGGCCGGCGCCATGCGGCGAACTTCTGCTGCTCTCCTGTCCTGCTCGAACTGGGGCGCCGCTCCCTGACGCGGTCAGCTCGACGTTCCGGGGCTGACCTGGGCGCCGCTCCGCAGCGCCATCAGCGCCCGCTTCGCGCCGCGCCTGACGGCCTCGACAGCGAGGCTTGCCGCGGTGCCGATCGCGGTCCCGTGCAGACGCACGTCCCGGAGCACCGCCGCGAGCGCGTCAACCGCGATCTCGCCCGTGTGGGGCTCCTGGAGGAGCTCGATCGCCGACTCGATGTCCCGGTGGCGTCCCGCTTCGACTCCTCCGCGACGAACGGCGCCGCCCAGCCTCGCCGACACGTCCCGAAGCCGCCTGAGATAGGTGCCGAGCGTCATCGGCAGGAGCGCCATCGGCGGCGGCGCCCGCCGCTCCGACGGGGTCGGCTGGCTCGACCGGTGGTTCGGTTCTGCCGCGACGCGTGCCGCGGCCCGCGCTGCCTCGAGCGCCGACGCATCCGCACGCCGTGTCGACGCCGCGGCGGCCATCGCATCGCGAAGACCTTGGCCGACCACGCCAGCGTCGCCCTCCCCCGCCGCGAGCGCGACCGCCTCCCGCAGCACGTCGTCGCCCGTCCCGTACGCTTCCCGCCGCGCCGGCATCGCCGGCTCGAACATCGCCTCGTCGAAGGTCGCCACGAACGCCTCGAGCGACCTCGCCGGCTCCCGCCTCCCTCTCCAGTCCGGCGCCTCCGCCACCTCCCGCCAGAGCGACTTCCCCAGCCGTCGGGCGTGCTCCGCGATCGAGGTGTGGCTCGCCAGCATCGGGTCCGACGCCATCCCCGCCTTGCACGGGTTCAGGTCGATGTACGTCGCGCAGAC
>JAGQOG010000372.1 GCA_020427695.1 Phycisphaerales bacterium | reverse complement strand
TCCGTCGGCGAGAGCGCGGCATCGCGGCCCAGGCCAAGGAGCCGTGGCGCTGCGTTATCCCCGGAGATACCGCGAGCCGCGGCGACGCCGGCATGGGTCGCGAGGGCCGCTCGTAGCCAGGATGACTACTTCAACGGGCTGCTAGGCCGCGTCGCTGGCGTCGGCGCCGTTGCCGGTCCGTTCCACCGCGGCCAAGGCGCTCATCACGTCCCGACAGATGGGGAAGATCCGGTCGAGCCGGGTGAGCTTGAACAGGTAGGACACGCCACGATCGGCGTTCACGAGGGCGATTCGCCCGCCGTGCTTGGCCAGTTGTCCCGTGGCCTCCACCAGCACACCCAGGCATCCGGAATCCATGTGTTGGACGTTCTGCACGTCCAGGATGAAGTGCCGGGCACCCGTTTCGGCCAGCTCGTGGAGCAGCGTGGCGAGTTGGTCGGCGCCGGCGCCGCTGCTCAGCTCGGTCACGGTGAGGGTGGCGACGGCCGTCTCACCGATGAACTCGATGTCCGCGAGCGAACCGCGGCGGGAGCCCTGGGGGAGGTCCTCCGGCGAGGTGGCGTGGTGTGGATCGCGCAACCTGCCCGGCGGTGACGGTCGACTGCGAAGACGCGAGAATGGATTCCACATGTTGGCATCGGCCCCAGCGACGCGGCCGGGCGGAGCGGGCGCGGCAGCGACGCGAAACGCACATCGGCGGCTGGCCCGGACGGCTTGTGGGGATTGCGCGCCAGACCCCGAAGTGGGTGTGAGACGACGTCGGCTGTTCGGGCTGGGCGCTTCGTGCGGGTTGTTTCAGATGGCCTGCCGCGGCGTCGTGGGATCGGAGTCGAGACGCGAACGCCCAGGTTCCATCCGGCGGGCCTTCGGCCGCCCCGAGGCGGACGGTGCCGCCGCGGGGAGCGATGGACGCTGCGGCTCGATCTCGCTGGCGGGCTCGTCGTCGCTGCGGAGTCGCCGCGCCCGGGCCTGGTCGATGGACCGGTCCATGGCGGCCAGGAGATTTCGCACACGATCCAGCGAGTTGTTCGACCGTTCCATTCGCACCCTCCAGCTAGAGATGGACCACCGGGATATCGGCTTCCATTCGGTGCGTCTTCGGGGAGCACGTCTCTATGCGCATCTCGAGGCCCTGCTGATGCATACATTCCGCACGCACGGACAAGGTTGACCAATCGGCACGGTCCGACCACGATCGCCGGGTGGCGGCTGGAGAGGCGTGGTTCTCCTTGTCCGCCTGCCCTCGCACGGATTGCTAGACTCGACGAAACCCCGAGGCCCCCAGATGAACCGAAGACTCGTACCGACGTCGGCGCTCGCACCGCTACTGCTTCTGGCGCTGGCGGCGACCCCCGCCTTGGCTTCGAACGTTGACCTCCCGCGGTTCCCGGCCATCAGTCCGGATGGGTCCACCATCGTCTTCTCATGGCGTGGCGACCTCTGGAAGGTGCCTTCCCGCGGCGGCGAGGCCATCCGCCTGACCGCTCATCCCGGCGACGACTTGGGATCGGCGTGGAGCCCCGACGGATCGCGGATTGCGTTCGAGTCGGACCGCGACGGGTACACGAACCTCTACCTCATGTCGCCGGACGGCACGGACGTGCGCCAGGTCACGGCCTTCGATGCCCGAATGAGCCTCGTCGGCTTTGGCACCGATGACGGCGGGAAGCCCGTGCTGAGCTTCAGTGCGGCACTCGAACCCGAGCTCTACCGGGCCCCACGTCCCTACCGCGTGCCGCTCGAGGGCGGTCCGGCCGAGCGGATGCTCGGGGCATTCGGTTCGGAGGCGGCGACGAGTCCAGACGGACGGAAGGTCCTGTTCACGCGTGGCGACTCGTCCTGGAACCGACGGCACTATCTCGGCCCCGACAACCGCGACGTGTGGGTGTTCGATCGGAGCGACGGTTCCTACCGTCGGCTCACCACCTGGACCGGGAACGACGGCAAGGCGAAGTGGCTCGGCAACGACACCGTTCTTTTCCTGTCCGACCGCGACGGGCAGACGGTCAACGTGTTTACGATGCCCTTGGCGGCGGGCGAGGTCGATGCGCGCCCGCTCACCGCGTTCCGGGGTCAGGACGTCGTCGACTACGACGTCTCCGCCGACGGCGGTTCCTTGGTCGTGCAGGTGTGGGACGCGATGCACCTGCTCGATCTGCGGGATCCGTCGGCACAGCCGGTTCGACTCGCGGTGACCGCAAGCGAGGACGAGGGCGACCGCGTGGAGCTGCGCGATGCGGGGCGAAGCGTGTCCGAGGCGCAGCTCAGTCCCGATGGGAAGACGCTGGCCGTCGTGGCCTTTGGCGACGTGTACGTGCGTGCGGTGGAGGACAAGAGCCCGACCGTGCCCGTCACCCGTACCGAGGCCCGCGAGCGCGACATCTCGTGGTCGCCCGACGGTCTCCAACTCTACTTCGTGTCCGACGAGGACGGCACCGAGTCGATCTACGTGGCCGAGGTGGAGCAGACCCGAAAGGAGCTGCGCGACGCGGCCAGGAAGGCGACCAAGGGACCCGAGCCCGCCGCGCCGGCAGCCGAGCCCGCGGCGGAACCGGCCGCCGAACCCGCAGTCGAAGCGGGCGACGCGAAGCCGGAAGAAGGAAAGGATGCCGACGCCGGCGACGACGAAGGCGCCAAGACCGAGGCCAAGCCCCGCGAGACGAAGCCGAAGAAGCCGGTCGAGCCGCGATTCGATCCCACCCGCTGGCCCGACGCGTTTCGCATCGGGGTGCGGCCGCTGGTTCAGACGGGGAACAACGATCGGCAACCCTCTCCTTCTCCCGACGGACGACAGCTTGCGTTCCGGCGCGGGGGCGGCGACCTCGTCGTGCGCGATCTCGAAAGCGGTGCCGAACGAACGCTGGTGCCCGGTTGGGACTTCGGCATCGAGTGGCGCTGGAGTCCGGACAGCCGGTGGATCGCCTACGCCCAGGAGGATCGCAACTTCAACAGCGACATCTTCGTCGTGCCCGCCGACGGATCGGCCCCGCCCGTCAACCTGACTCGACATCCCGACAACGACGGACGCCCGCGCTGGTCGGCGGACGGCAAGGTCCTCGTCTTCGTGTCCGAGCGCATGAACGAGGAGTACGACGTGTGGCGGGTCTACCTCGACAAGTCCCTGGAGGCGTTGACGCCCCCGGAGCTCGAGAAGTACTACAAGGACGCCGTGGCGGCGGCCAAGAAGCGCAAGCCGATCGCCGTGCGCACCAATGCGGAGCCGGAGCTCCCGGCGGACGGAACCGACGGCGCCAAGCCGGAGACCAAGCCGGACGCCAAGGCGACCCACCTCGACCTCAACGATGCCTGGCGCCGCGTGCGCCGCATCACCCGGAACCGCGGCAACGAGACCGACGTCGAGATCACGCCGGGTGGCGATCGGATCGTCTTCAGCGGCTTCGAGGACTCGCCCGGACTGTTCTCGGTGAAGTGGGACGGATCCGAGCAGAAGAGGATCGGCAGCGGGAGCATGCAGCAGATGACGCTGACGGGCGACCGGGTGGTGACCGTCAGCGGCGGCCGGGCCAGCACGCTCAAGCCCGAGGGCGGCGACTCGAAGTCGATCGATGTGGACGCCAACATCCGCATCGATCGGGAGGAGTTCTCCTCGCGCAAGTTCCTCGAACTCGCCCGCGTGCTTGGCGAGACCTTCTATTCCCCGACCATGAACGGCCTCGACTGGCCGGCGGTCACCGAGGCGTACCTTGCGCTCGCGCGGGCGACCCGCACGCCCGAGGAGTTCAACTTTGTTGCCAACCGGTTCCTCGGCGAACTGAACGCCTCCCACCTGGGCGTACGCGCGCCGGATCCTCCCGCGCCGGTTCGACAAGCGCAAGGACGACTGGGCACCACCCATCGTCGCATCGAGCGCGACGGCGCCTACCTCTTCGAGGTGACGGAGGTCCTGCCCGACTCGCCCGCGGCGGTCTCGGTTCCGCCCTTGGCCGTCGGCGACCTGCTCACCGCGGTGCAGTTCGACCCGTTCGGTCCGGCCGACACCGTCGAGGGACGGCTGCGCGGACGGATCGGCGAGGAGACGGCGCTCTCGGTGCGGCGCCCGATGGAGGACGGGTCGGTGGCGGAGTTCACCGTGCTCGCGGTGCCGATCTCGAACGGCGCCCTGCAGGGGCTTGCCTACGACGACTACCAGGCGCGAACGCGTCGGCGCGTGGACGAGCTCAGCGGAGGCCGCATCGGCTACATCCACGTGCAGGCGATGAACCAATCGTCCCTCGACGAGTTCGAGCGCGACCTCTACGCGGCCGCCGAGGGCCGGGACGGCCTGATCGTGGATGTGCGCAACAACGGCGGCGGCAGCACGGCCGACCTGCTGCTGGCATCGATCATGGTGCAGCCTCATGCGTACACCGTTCCCCGTGGCGCCGATCCGTCGATCAAGGACGGCTATCCGCAGGATCGCCTCTTCATCCAGCGCTACACGCTGCCCATGAGCATGCTCTGCAACGAGAAGAGCTTCTCCAACGCGGAGATCGTCTCGCACGCGTTCAAGACGCTCAAGCGCGGCACGCTGGTGGGTCAGCAGACCTACGGCGGCGTCATCTCGACGGGCGGATTCAGCCTGCTCGACGGCACGACCGTGCGCCAGCCGTTCCGCGGCTGGTTCCTGCTCGACGGCACCGACATGGAGAACCACGGCGCCGTGCCGGACCTCCTGGTGCCGCAGACCCCCGAGGCCGAGAGCGCCGATCGCGACGAGCAGTTGGAGGAGGCGGTCAAGGAGTTGGTGGGGCGGTTGTAGAGGCGCCGGCGTTGATCCGTCGGGTGCCACGGCCATCCTGGCCGTGACGAACGTGCAACGAGTCGGCGCACGGCCTGGAAGGCCGTGGCACCCCGGTTCGCGCGTCGGGTGGCACGGCCATCCTGGCCGTGACGAACGTGCAACG
>JAGQOG010000027.1 GCA_020427695.1 Phycisphaerales bacterium | reverse complement strand
GAGGGTGAGCGGATTGCGCCGGAACACCATCGCTCGCAGCGGCAGCACGAGGTTCGCGGCAAAGAGATAGCCCAGCGCGTACGGTCCGATCAGGTGGAACACCTGGTCGGCGCCGATCATGCGCGGATTCGAGAGGTCGAGCAGGAGCCCGATCACGAGGCACGCCCACATCGCGGTCACCGGCGGCGCCGAGAGCGCGATGAACGCCGCCAGCAGCGGCGCCACCGCCGGCATTACGCCGCGGATCTCCAAGGCGCCGACCAGCGACGTGTCCACCACCACGGCCAGCAGCGCGAAGATCAGGAACACGCCCCACCTCATGACCCGCCTCTCGTGTCCGGGGGCGGCGCCTCCGCCTTGACGACGACCGACGCCACGTGATGGGCGTCGTACCGGGGACGGATCACGAGCCGATTGCGGAGCGGCTGGTCGTCGCGGCGCCGGATGTCCTCCACGTAGCCGACGGTCATGCCCTGTCCGCCGCTGGGCCACGCGGGATCGTCGAGAATCGCCTCGTCGCCGACCTGGACGTTCCATTCGAGGTCGGCGTCCGCGGCAAAGGTGCCGTCTCCGGACGGGGTCAGCAGCACGCGCCGTCCCTCTTCGATGCCGCCTTGGCCGTCGGGCGGGAGAAGGATGCACTCCAAGCGACCGATGACGGGATCGATCGTCGGCGTCAGCCAGGAGCTCAGGCGCGTGACTTCCTCCGCCACCCGCCCGATCAGGTGCGAGCCCCGGTACACGGCCACGTCGCCGGCCTGGACGCCGTTGCGAGCCCCCACGTTGAGCCTCACCACGCCCGCCATGCGCTCCGGGCTCCGCCCCGTCACGTCGGCGGCGACCGGGACGAACTCGCCTCCCCGGTGCCGTCCTGCGGTGAGCTGGAAGTCCTGGAGGAGGTCCTCGAGCTGCTGGGTGCGCAGCCGTTCCGCATGCCAAAGCGATCGGTAGAGGTCGCGCTCCTCGACCAGCCGAAGCTCGGCGTCGGTGCCCTCGCTGTCGAGCCGCCGCTCGGGCCGGAGCCATCGCCGAACGCCCTCGGCGGCCTCGGCCAGCGGCGCGAGCGGAAGGTTGACCACCGCGGCCACATCGTTCGTCCAGGGAAGGAGCCAGCGCGTGGGAAGCAGCGCCGCCACCACGATGAGCAGCGTGGCCGCCAGCAGGAAACGAGGGCTGTTGGTGGAGGCTCTGCGCATCGACCGCACGTCCCCGTCGCCGGCGGCGGGCGTCGCCGCCAGCGGCGACTCCCGACCGTCACTCGTCGAGGTCCGACTGCATCGTCTCCTTCCACTCCTCGAGGTTCTCGAGGTAGATGCTCGTGCCTCGGGCCACGCAGGTCAACGGATCCTCGGCGATGCGGACATCGAGTCCCGTGGCGTTGGAGAACACCACGTCGATCCCGCGCAGCAGGGCGCCGCCGCCCGCCAGCATGATGCCGTTCTCGACCAGGTCGGCCGCCAACTCCGGTTCGGCGTGCTCGAGGGTTCTCAGGACCGTCTCGACGATCGCGTTGAGCGGCTCCTGGAGCGCCTCGCGGATCTCGTCCGACGTGACGACCGTGCGCCGAGGCAGGCTCGAGATCATGTCGCGGCCGCGCACCTCCATCGTCTTGGGCTCGCCGACCGGCGCCGCCGAACCGATCTCGATCTTGATGCGCTCGGAGGTCTGCTCGCCGATGAGCAGGTTGTACGTCCGCTTCATGTGGTTGATGATCGCCTCGTCGAAGTCGTCGCCCGCCACGCGGACCGACTCGCAGTTGGCGATGTCCGCCAAGGACATGATCGCGACCTCGGTGGTGCCGCCGCCGATGTCGACGATCATGCTCGCGGTGGGCTCGACGATCGGGAGGCCGGCGCCGATTCCCGCCGCCATCGGCTCCTCGACCAGGTACACCCGCCGGGCACCGGCCCGCTCCGCCGACTCGAGCACCGCCCGCTTCTCGACCGCCGTGATGCCCGAGGGCACCGCGATCACCACCCGCGGACGGAAGATTCGCCCGCGACCGTTGACCTTGCGGATGAAGTAGCTCAGCATCGCCTCGGTGATCTCGAAGTCGCTGATCACGCCGTCCTTGAGCGGGCGGATCGCGGTGATCGAGCCGGGCGTCTTGCCGAGCATCTCCTTCGCGGCCCAGCCGACCGCCGTCCCGTTGTTCAGCACCTTGTTCGTGCCCTTCCGAACCGCCACCACCGAGGGCTCGTTGAGCACGATGCCCTCGCCGCGCACGCACACCAGCGTGTTGCACGTGCCGAGGTCGATGCCCATGTCCACGCTGAACCAGCCAATGAGGCGGTCGAGAATCACTTCGAAGGACTCCCTCTCTATCGGGGGTGGTGTTTCGGAAACGGCGTGCGGGTGGAGCCCCGACCGGGGGATTATCGGCATCCACCGCCCGAAGCGGTGATGATAAGGGCCCCTCGGCGGTTGGCGAGGGGCCCGGGTCGGACGTTCGGCGTGGGCCGCGAAGGCCGGTCGGGACGGAAAGTCACTGCACCAGGGTCAGGACGCCGCCCGATTGCCCGTTGCTGCCGGAGTGTTCGATGTTCCGCATGGCGAGCAGCACGACGCCCGTCAGCAGCACGATCAAGGCCGCGGCCAAGAGTCCGGTGAAGACGTCGATGTCTCCGGCCCGTCGAGAAGGTGTTCCGAACTGGCTCATGAATCGTTCTCCGGCGGTACGTGCTGAACAGGTTCACGGGCGAGGAAGGGTCGCCTGATCCGACCCCACCCCAGGTGGGAAGCAGTCGATCTCAGCCGCCGATGCGGGCGATCGCCCGCTGGCCGGCGGTGACGGGACCCCGGGCAGCGGCGTCCTCGAGCTCAACGACGCCGGTGGAACGGTTGACGTCCACCTTGATGATCCGAAGGCGACCGATGAACGTGCCACCGTTGGCGATGGTCATGACCCAGCCTTCGCGAACGCCGTCGCGACTGCCGGCGTTGATCTCGGCGAGCGTCGCCTCCGGCGTGCGCTCCACGTCGAGGATCACCGCCGTCAGGTTGCGGTCCGGCGCCACCGCGGCGGTGTCGGCGGTCTTCTTGTCGGGAAGCGGGCCGTAGTACGCCGCGTAGCTGGACACGTCGTCCAGCGCCCGCTGCTTCTCGTCGGTGAGCCGCTGGATCTCCTCCTGGAGCGCCCGTCGCGCGGCATCGGCGACCTCGAGCGCGGTCTCGACCGAGCGGAGCTGCTCGTCGAGTTCGACCGCTCGACGCTCGGAGGCCAGGGCGGTCTCGCGCATCTGGCGGAGCTCGCCGACGAGGGAGTCGGTAAGCTCGGTTCCCGTCTTGTTGGTCTGGACCAGCGTGGCCAACTGGGCGTTGACGCCGGCGGACGCGTTCTGCGCCGCGGAGAGATCGTTCTGGAGCTTGCGGATGTCGGCGATCGAGGTGTCGCGCTCCTTCTGGAGCGAAACGATCTGCTGTTCGAGCTGCTGCTTCTCGAGCAGCATTCGGCTCTCGAACGCCGCCCGTCCCGCCTGCTCGGCCTTGAGCTGGGCGACCTTGGTGCTCGAGACGGCCTGCTCGGCCATGTACTTCTCGCGGTAGCTCCCCTCGTTGCTCGCGTACACCACCACGAGCGGCACGAGCATCACGGCCAGCAGGGACACAAGCACCACGAAGATCTTGGTCAGAATGTGCACGAGAGATGTTCCTTCGATCGGTTCGTGATCGCTTCGGAGCCGCGACAGTCGTCTCCGGCGCGATGGCGTCGACGGATCGGTGAGACGGTGGCTGGGCATGCCGCCGCACCGGTTTCCGGGAGCGCGCGTTTGTACCGGTTCCCCCACCGCCTGTCAACAAACACGCGGCGGACCGCCCCGTCCCGCCGAGCAGCGGCGCGGCGGATCGCGCCGCCCTGCGAAAGTCCGCTCAACCCTCCCGCCGCAACAGCGAACGGGCGGCGGCGATCTGCACCCGGGGGTCGGTGTCCGACAGCAGCCCGACCAGCGGCGGCTGCAACGACGGATCGCGGGCGTAGCCGGCAACGATGGCGGCCTGCGAACGAATCATCGGATTCGGAGATCGCATGGCGGTCGCCACCTGGTCGATCCACGGACCGACGTCCAGTCCCATGTTGGCCAAGGCCCAGATGGCCGAGAGCCGGACCTCGACCGGGCGGGCCTCGGGGCCCGGCGCCTCGATCAGCCGAACGAGCGATGCGGCGGCGTTCTGGTCGTCGAGCCGACCGACGATCTGGCACGCCAGGACCACGATCTCCGACTGCTCCACCGGCGCAAAGAGCGCAGCGCGGATCGGATCGATCTCGCTGGAGTCGCCGAGGCGCACCAGGGCCTCGGCGACCTGAAGCTCGACCACCCGGATCCGCATCGGGTTGACCAGGGTCATGCCGCGGCCGAGGGAATTCCGCAGCACCTCGATGGCGCTGGGGTTTCCGAGTTCGCCCAGCACCAGCGCGGCGTTCCCGCGCACCTCCGGATCGTCCGAGGTCATCATGCCGGCGAGCGGGGTCGGATCGACACGATGGCCGCAGCTCCAAAGGCCGAGAATGGCCGCGGCGCGAACCGACGCCGAGTCGTCGCGAAGCAGCGGCTCGAGCAGATGGGAGATGCTGCAGAGCTTCGCGTTGGCGATGGTCATGGCGCTCACGAAGCGCACGCCGCGATTGGGATCCGTCAGGCCGCGCTGGGCGTAGGAGGTGGCGACTTCCGGCGCCACCGCCAAGGACTCGATCGCGTTCGCACGAAGCTGCGGGTCCCGGCCCTCCGCCGCCTGCTCGAGAAGGCCGAGCGCCCGGTCGCGCAGGCTCGCCATCTCGGGAATGGGGATCGGCGCCGGCGTCGGCGCCGTCGGGCCGGTGTTGAGCGCGCCGGACGGTTGAATGCTCTGTTGCCGAGTGCTCCACGGCTGAGCCGCTCCCGAGGTGCCGCCGCCGTCGCCGGCGCATCCGACGAGCGCCCCGCCCGCGAGAGCGGCCGCCGCCGCAACGTCCAGCACCCGTCGGGTGGATTCTCGGATGGTCATGACCGCGCTCCTGTTTGCATGTTCGGATCCGATCGGCGCCGCCGGATGGTCCCAAGCAGGAGCGCCGCGGTCAACGCCAGCGCCGACCAGCCCCACGCCTCGCCGATGCGGGCGTAGAGGGTGGAGCGGGCGTCCAAGGTCGTGACCGCGAGCAGCGCTCCCGTCTCCCGCGGCGGCAGCGGTGCGGGCGCGGCGATCCGTCCGCACGAGT
>JAGQOG010000371.1 GCA_020427695.1 Phycisphaerales bacterium | reverse complement strand
GGGGTCTCCCCGACTACCAGCGGCTGATCGAGCGCATCCAACTGCTGCCCGAAGCGGCGGCGGCGACGCCGATCGTCGAGACGTACGGCCTGCTCCGCATGCCATACCCGGAGGGCGACAACAAGGACATCGCCACGGTGCAGGTGTGGGGCGTCGATCCGGCCTCGTTCGATGCGGTGACCGATTTCGACGACATGCTCTACTGGAGGCCGGCGGACCCGGTGGTGGCGACCCGCCTCCTTCCCGACGATCCGCGACTCACGATGTCGCCCTCATTCCTCGAGGACGGAAAGCGGCTGCACGACGGCCGGACAGACCGCCCCGGGGCGGTGCTTGGCATCCACGTCTCGGTGGCCAACGAGCGGAAGTCCGACGGGTCGTACCGCGCCCGCGGAGGCGGCTACTGGTGGATGCCGCGGCACGAGGTGTCGCTCACCCTGGTGCCGATCAGCGGCGCGGGCAAGATCGCCGAACCCAAGGAGGTCATCTTCCCCGTCGTGAACGAGTTCTTTTCCGGCGTGTTCCAGATCGACAAGCAGCGGGTGATCATCCCGCTCGACGACGCCCAGCGGATGCTGCGCCTCAACGAGGCGCTGATCGTCGATCCTTCCGGGGAGCTCGACGAGGACGGCCGCCCGAAGGTGATCGGGATCGATCCGGCGCGGGCGTCCAAGATCCTGGTCCGCGCCGCTCCGGGCGTGACGCCCGAGATGCTCCGCGATCGCGTTGCCGAGGCATACAAGGCCTTTGAGCAGGAGCTTCTGCTCGACGACTCGGCGGTCGTCAAGCCCCCCGCCGCCGCGTGGGTGGGCATCCTGACCTGGGAGCAGGTGCTGCGCGACCTGATCGGCCCGGTCGAGAAGGAGCGCGAGATGATGCGCATCCTCTTCTCGATCATCTACCTCGTCTGTGCCGGCCTGGTGCTTTCGATCTTCTGGGCCATCGTCCACGAGAAGACGCGCGACATCGGTATCCTCCGCAGTGTCGGGGCCGCCCGCACAGGCATCCTCTGGATCTTCCTCCGCTACGGACTCGTGATCGGCGTGGTCGGTTCGATCATCGGGCTGGGCCTCGCGTGGATCGTGGTGCGGAACATCAACGACATCCATGCCGCGATCGGCCACGACGCGCCGCGCTGGTCGTGGATCGGAGCGTTCGTGCTGGCCGCCGCCGCCCAGGCGATGCTGGTGCGATCCGCGACCCGCAGCGCACTACTCCCCACGCTGCTCTGGGGCTTCGGCACCTGCGTGTTGGGACTCCTTGGCGTGGGGCTACTTCTGCATCGGGGCACCTTGATCTGGGATCCCGCCGTGTACTACTTCACGGTGATCCCGAACCACGTCGATCCCGTGGCCGCGGTCACCACGATGATCGGAGCGGTGGTGTTCAGCCTGCTCGGCGCGTCCATTCCCGCCGCCAAGGCAGCGGAGATCGAACCCGTGAGGGCACTGCGGTATGAGTAGCCCCGGATCCGAATCGAGCACCGTGGCTGGAGGGACGCGTGCGGCCGGCGGAGCTGCCACCCGCGACCCCGGGCCTCGGGCGAGCGGCGCGACGACGGCTCCCGCTGCCGGTGCCCCGCCGCTGCTCGAGGCCGTCCACGTGCGGAAGACGTACCGGCTGGGCCGCGTCCAGGTGCCGGTGCTGCACGACGCGTCGATCGCCGTGCGCGACGGGGAGTGGATTGCCATCCTCGGCGCATCCGGATCGGGCAAGAGCACACTCCTCCACCTCCTCGGCGACCTCGACTCCGACGACGATCGCGGCCCAGGGCGCCGCCGACCGGAGCGATCGGCGCGGACGCAGGAGGGATCCGAACGGCCAGCGGAACGCGCGATCCACCGCGGCGAGGTGCGCTTTCTGGGCACGCCGCTGTCGAAGCTCTCGCTGCTGGCTCGGAACCGCTTCCGCAACGAGCAGGTCGGATTCGTGTTCCAGTTCTACCACCTCCTGCCGGAGCTGAACGTGCTTGAGAACACGGTCCTTCCGGCGGCCGTGCGGACGTCGCTGCGGTCGGGCTGGCACTGGGTGAGCATCGCCGCCGTCGGCGCCGCGATCGGAGCCGTGCTTGCAGCCGGCCTCGGACGACTGCTGCTCGGCGAGCTGGTGTCGTCGCCTGGGGAGCTCGCGATCGCCGGCGGCCTGGGAGCCGTCGCGGGCGCCGGTCTCCTGCCGCTGGGCGTGGTCGAGGTGCGATCCCTCGTGGCCCGGTTCGGATCGGCCCGTCGCGCCATGGTGGAACGGGCCATGGAACTGCTCGGCAGCTTCGGCTTGGAACACCGGCTCCGCCATCGTCCGCGCGAATTGTCCGGAGGCGAACGGCAGCGGGTGGCCATCGCGCGAGCGCTCATGAATCACCCGCGGGTTCTCCTTGCGGATGAACCCACGGGCAACCTCGATGCGCGAACCGGCCAGGAGATCCTCGACCTGCTCGCGGAACAGCATCGACAGGGGCTGACGATCGTGATGGTGACTCACGATCCCGTGGTCGCCGCCCGGGCCGATCGACAGGTTCACCTTCGGGACGGGCGGGTGATCGACGAGGGGTTGGCGGACCAGGCGTAGGCGATCCCGCGTGTGCGGTGTGGGGCGTGGGGCGTGGGGTGTGGAGTGTGGGGTGCCACGGTCATCTTGGCCGTGAGGGCGGCCCAATGGAACATTTGTCACGGCCAGGATGGCCGTGGCACCCGCTGGTTCGTGGTGTCCGCTCGACGAACCCCTCCCGTCACGGGGCGGTGGGCTGACGGCGCTTCCACTCGTCGGGCAGCCACTCGTGGACCCGGCTCAGCGGGGTCCCGGGCAGGTT
>JAGQOG010000370.1 GCA_020427695.1 Phycisphaerales bacterium | reverse complement strand
GGCGTTTTTCGAGGACAAGTCCGTCCCCCGGTAGATGTGGTAGAACGACCTCCGCGGCCTCGCGGCCACAGGAGGCAGCTATGCAGGATTACGACCGCCACGACGCCATCGCCCTCGCGGAACTGGTGCGGACGAAGCAGGTGCACGCGGAGGAGCTGCTCGACGCGGCACTCGCCCGCACCGCGGCGGTGAACCCGACGCTGAACGCGGTCGTGAACCTGCGCGAGGCGAACGTCCGTGCCGAGATTGCCACGGGGCTGCCGGCCGGGCCGTTCAGCGGTGTGCCGTTCCTGTTGAAGGACCTGCACGCGGGCATGGCCGGCGAGCCGCTGACCAACGGCTCCCCGTTCTGGAAGGACCTCGTCCCCGACCACGATAGCGAGCTGGTGGCCCGCTACCGGCGGGCGGGGCTCGCCATCTTCGGGCGGACGACCTCGCCGGAGCTTGGGCTCGCGCCGACGACGGAATCGGTGCTCTGGGGCAACACGCACAACCCCTGGAAGCACGGGATCAGCTCCGGCGGTTCTTCGGGTGGCGCGGCCGCTGCGGTCGCCGCCGGCATCGTGCCGGTCGCCCACGCGACGGACGGCGGCGGCTCGATCCGCATCCCCGCGTCCTGCTGCGGCGTCTTCGGGATGAAGCCGACGCGCGGCCGCACGCCCGCGGGCCCGGACCTGGGCGAGGGCTGGGGCGGCATGTCGGCCGCGCACGTGGTCTCGCGCAGCGTCCGGGACTCGGCAGCCTTCCTCGATGCGACGGCCGGGCCGGACACCGGCGCTCCCTACTGGGCCGAGCGCCCGCAGCGCCCGTTCCTCGAAGAAGTTGGCGCTTCCCCGGGACGGCTGCGAATCGCCCTGCAAACCACGTCGTTCAACGGCGCGCCGACCCACCCCGACTGTGTCGAAGCGGCGCGAGCGGCGGCGGCGCTCTGCCGTGACCTTGGCCACGAGGTGGAAGAGGCGGAGATCCCGTTCGACCAGGACACGTTCCGCCGGGCAACGGCACCTGTGATTGGGGCGAACATCCAGGCGGCGGTGAACGACCGTGTCCAGCAGCTCGGCCGCGATCCGCGCCACGACGAACTGGCCGCCGGCACGTGGCGCATGTACGAACTCGGCGCGACCCAGACGGCGGAGGACTACGTGCGGGGTATTCGCGCGATCCACGCCACGGGACGGCAGGTCGCGGCCTTCTTCGAACGCTTCGACGTGCTCATCACACCGGCGATGGCAACACCGCCGCTCGAGCACGGCCGTCTTTCGCTCGACCGCGAGGACGTGGGCGGCTACATCGCGGACGTGAACGCCGCGACCGGCTACACGTCGCTGTTCAACGCCACGGGCCAGCCTGCGATGAGCGTGCCGCTCCACTGGAACGCGGATGGGCTGCCGATCGGTGTGCAGTTCGCCGGGCGCTACGGCGATGAGGCGACGCTGCTGCGGCTGGCGGCACAGCTGGAAGAGGCGCGGCCGTGGCGTGATCGGCGGCCGTCGCTGTAACGCCGCAGGTCGTCACGCCTGTCCTCATCGGAGCCGGTATCATCGCCGCCAACGGAGGAGTACCACCATGCAGGAAATGACCGGGGGTGAAGGCGTCGTCGCCGCGCTCAAGGCGATCGGCGTCACGCACGTCTTTGGCATCGTCAGCGTCCACAACATCCCCATCTACGACGCGATCTACCGCGACGGCACGATCACGGCGATTGGCGTGCGCCACGAGCAGGGCGCGGTCCACGCCGCTGATGGCTACGCCCGCGCCACGGGCAAGCTCGGCGTGGCCATCGTCAGCACCGGCCCGGGCACCGTGAACGCGATGCCGGGGCTGTTCGAAGCGCAGTTCGCGTCATCGCGCGTGCTCCTGCTCACCGGCCAGGTCGACACGGTGTACTACTCAAAAGGGAAGGGGTTCCTGCACGAAGCCCCGAAGCAGATGGATTCGCTTCGGAGCGTGACGCGGCTGGCGGAGAGCGTCCGCCGCGCGGAGGACATCGGCGAAACCGTCGTGCGCGTTGCCCGCGACATCATGACCGGGCGGCCACAGCCCGGCGCGATCGAGATACCCGTGGACCTGCAGTACGCCAAGGCATCGATCGACATCCCGCACGTCGAAGGCTGGCCACGCCAGCAACCGCCACGTGAAGCGGTGGCCGCTGCCGCCGATGCGCTGTCGAAGGCGAAGCGTCCGCTGATCTGGGCCGGCGGCGGCGTGATCACCGCCGATGCCGCTGCTGAACTCCAGCAACTCGCCGAATACCTTGGTGCGCCCGTCGTCACTTCCGTGAACGGTCGCGGCGCCATCCCCGAAGACCATCCCCTGGCGCTGGGTCCGCTCTCCAACGACCCGGCCATTGACCCGATTATCCAGGAG
>JAGQOG010000369.1 GCA_020427695.1 Phycisphaerales bacterium | reverse complement strand
CTACTGCGAGTCCGGCACGCTTTCGCTCGGAGACTCTACGTTCTGCGGCGCCGGAGTCGGAACCGGATACGCGGTCTTCGCACTGAACGGTGAGATCCTCGACCTCGGCGGCAACGTGTTCCTCGACGACTGCCCGAACCCGTGCGACATCGACCTGGACGGCACGGTTGGCGGGTCCGATCTCGGACTCATGCTCGCCCTGTGGGGACCGACGTACCCGAACGGCCCCGGCGACATCGACGGCAACTCGAAGGTCGATGGCGCGGACCTTGGGCTTCTGCTGGCGTGCTGGGGAGGATGACGAACGTGCCGAGCCGCGGCGGCGAGGACCGCGGGGCCACCGAACGCGGGAGATCCCATGGGAACGAGTGGCAAGAGCGCAGTCGGAGAGGCGTCGACACGCGTCCGCTCTACAGTGTGCAGTAGCCCCGATGGCTACGGACACGGGTTGTCGGGAGCGCATGGAACGCCAGCTCCTTGGAAGACACCGAAGTACGGCGAAGCCACACATTGGTCTTCGGCCAGCTCGACGCAGACCCCGTCGCCAAGACAGCATGCGCCGACGTTCCCGCAGCCGATCGAACACGGGACCCCGGCTCCCATGAACTCGCCGCCATAGCCGGCGCAATCGCCTTCCGCCAGTGTCATGCAGGTTCCGTCAGGCACGCAACACGCACCGACGTCGCCGCATCCGTAGCAATCGAGGGACGCTCACCCGTTCCCCGCCGATCGAATCTTGGTCGAACTCCGTGAGCGAGCGGAAAGCGGCGACTGTCGCGGATGAATGCGGATGAATGCGGTTGGATGCGGACGAATGGAGCGAGCTCGGCCCCGGCACTGCCCGCCGATGCGTGCGGCGGGAACGGGCGGCCGCCCCTGGAATCGCGGATCCCGGTTCGCTCGTGCGACGGGACCATCGCAAGGGCGTTCGCGGGCTCGCTATCGTGTAGCCTCACGAACGGTCGCGGAAACGGAGGTTGCGAATGGGCGTGCCAAGGCTTCTGGTCGCGGTCGCTGTCGCGATCGCGGCGTTGTCGGTCACGGGTCGAGCGTGGTCGGACGGTCGATCCGCGACCGACCCGGTCAAGGTGTTCATCCTGGCCGGGCAGTCGAACATGGAAGGCTACGGCCATGTGCGGACGCTGCCGCATCTTGCCGACGTCCCTGGCGGGGAGGCGCTGCTCCAGCGACTGACCGCTCCCGACGGATCGTGGGCGGTGCGCGACGACGTGTTCATCTACGCCCGCGACGGGGCCGCGGTCGGCCCGCTGACGGTCGGATTCGGCGCCAAGGCGCCGTTCATCGGGCCGGAGCTCGCGTTCGGCACCGTGATGGGCGACGTGTACGACGCACCGGTCCTGCTGATCAAGACCGCGTGGGGTGGGAAGGACCTGCACTTCGACTTTCGTCCCCCGAGCGCCGGCCCGCTGCCATGCCCCATCGATCCGGAGGCACTGGAGCGACGCGGAGGCGTGCAGGCGGTGGGCCAGAACTACCGCAGGATGACGGCCGAAGTGAAGGACTGCCTGTCGAAGATGGGCGAGTTGTTCCCGGCGCTCGCAGGGCGGGGCTACGAGATCGAGGGACTGGTCTGGTTCCAAGGCTGGAACGAGATGTTTCCCGCGAAGGGATGCGCCTTCGAGCAGGTCGTGGCCGACTACCCGGCGCTCTATGCGGCCCTGATACACGACCTCGAGAAGGACCTGGGCGTGCCGAGTCTGCCGAGCGTCGTCGGCGAGCTGGG
>JAGQOG010000368.1 GCA_020427695.1 Phycisphaerales bacterium | reverse complement strand
GTCGTCGCCGGAGAGGATCGTGATGCCGCAGCGCGACGCGATCTCGCTGGCGGAGTCCAGCGAGCCCGTCGCCTCCTTGATGGCGCGGATGTTCGGATGGTGGGCCAACCGCTCGACGGTCGCGGGCGTGAGCGCGACCCCACAACGTCCGGGGATGTTGTAGAGCACGATCGGCAGATCGACCGCGTCGGCGATCGTCATGAAGTGGCGGTAGAGCCCCTCCTGCGAGGGCTTGTTGTAGTAGGGGTTCACCTGGAGGGCCGCGTCGGCACCCGCGGCCGCGGCGAACTTGTTCAGGTGGACGGCGTGGGCCGTGTTGTTCGAACCCGCACCCGCGATCACTTGGAGGTTGAGGGGACGGGCGACCGCGACCGTGCGCTCGATGAGTTCGCACTGCTCGATCTCGGTCAGCGTCGGGCTCTCGCCCGTGGTGCCGGCAGGCACCACGCCCGCGACACCGCCTTCGGCCTGGAATCGGATGTGCTCGGACAGGCGCCCGAAGTCGATCGTGGCGGCGTCGGAGGAGAAGGGCGTGACCAGGGCCGTGTACGCGCCGCGGAAGGCGATCATGGTGGACTCCGGGAGGGAGGTGCGGAAGTCACTAGTGTAAGGGATCCCCCGGAGCCGCCGCTCGGCTGCCCGGGTCGCATCACGTACCATTCCCCTCCCATGCCCGCGCTCTGTGTCAACGTCGATCACGTCGCGACCGTCCGGCAGGCCCGGCGCACGTACGAACCCGATCCCCTGTGGGCCGCCGTCGAGGCACAGCTCGGGGGTGCAGAGGGCATCACCGTCCATCTCCGCGAGGATCGACGGCACATCCAGGACGACGATGTCCGCCGCCTTCGGGACACCGTGACGGTGAAGCTCAACCTCGAGATGGCGGCGACCAAGGAGATGGTCCGCATCGCATCCACCATCCGTCCCCAGATGGCCATGCTGGTGCCGGAGGGACGGACCGAGGTGACCACCGAGGGCGGACTCGACGTCGCCAGCCAAGCCGCGCGCCTGCGCGGGGTCGTCGAGGCGCTGTCCGCCGCCGGCGTCCCGGTGAGCATGTTCATCGACGCCGAGCGGTCCCAGGTCGAGGCGGCGGCGGCATGCGGGGCGTCGGTTTGCGAAGTGCATACCGGTCCCTACGCCCACCTGTTCCACGAGCATGGCCGCGATGCCCGGAGCGGTGCCGTCCAAGAGGAGCTGGATCGGATCCGCGAGATCGGCCTGCTGATCCAGTCTCGAGGCATGCAGTTCAATGCCGGGCACGCGCTGAACTACGCCAACGTGGCGCCCATCGCGGCGCTCCCGGGCGTTCGCGAACTCCACATCGGACACGCGATTGTGAGTCGGGCCGTGTTCGTCGGCATGCGGACCGCGGTGCGGGAGATGCGGATGGCCATGGCCGGACGGTAGCGCTTGACCGGAGCACGCGGCGGGCCGAGTCGCGACCGGCCCTTGGCGACGCCTCGGATTCGAGCGTGCTCTATACTGGTTGCGTGACCGACTTCGCTCCCCGTCTCGAAGAGCTTCGGCGCGACATTGTCGCCCAGGGCAAGCGCGTCTTCGACATCGTGCTGAAGGCCGTCGAGGCGTACTTCGATCTCGACAAGTCCAAGGCGCTTCTGGTCATCAAGTCCGACGACGAGATCGATCGGGTGGACGTGGAGATCGAGCGGGCGTCGATTCCGCTGCTCGCCCTGGGCGTGACCGACGAGTACTCGATCCGCAGCGTGCTCACCATCGTCAAGATCAACAACGAGCTCGAGCGCATCGCGGATGCCGCGGTCTCGATCGCAGAGATCGTGAAGGACTATCCCGACCTCAAGGAGGTTCCCTCCGACACCTTCCGCGTGATGGCCAACAGTGTGATCGGCATGCTGCGGGATGCGAACCGCGCCGTGAAGGACAGCAACACGGCCCTCGCCCAGCAGGTTCTCCTCTTCGACGACACCGTGGCTCGATTCAAGGAGGAGATCAGCCTCAACTCGCAGGAGCAGGTGGCCGCGGGCAAGCTGAGCGTCCAGTTCGCGTTCCGACTGACCGCGGTGACCAAGGCGATGGAGCGGATCTCCGACTACTGCACCAACATCTGCGAGCAGGTCATCTACCTCCAGAGCGGCAAGATCGTGCGGCACCGTCCGGAAGGTTGGACGAACCCGAGCGAGCCCTCGTAGAGACTCCCGCGACCCCACCTGCCCAGATGACCGCCTCTTCCCACAGCGCATCGGACTCCGGCGCCGACTCGATCTCCAGCCTCCTGGCGCGGCACGGCCAGTCGCATCTCTTGGCGTTCGAGGATCGCCTCTCGGCGGCCGAACGGCGGCGGCTCCGCGAGCAGATCGAGCACGTCAACTTCGTCGAGCTGGATCGGCTGATCCAGGAGCTTGTCCTCCAGCCGGGAACGTCCGCCCTTCCGCCGTCGTTGGCCCCGGCGGCGTACTACCCCGCCCAGCACACCGACGCGAGCCGTCCGTGGCGTGCCGAACGCTTCCGGGAGGCGGGGGAGGACATGATCCGATCGGGCAAGGTCGCCGCGTTCACCGTGGCCGGTGGCCAGGGCACCCGATTGGGATGGAACGGTCCCAAGGGGACGTTCCCCGCCACGGTCGTCACCGGGAAGCCGCTGTTTCGCGTCTTTGCGGAACAGTTGCTGGCCGCGAGTCGGCGCTACGGGACGACGATTCCCTGGTACATCATGACCAGTCCCGCCAACGACGCCGACACCCGCGCCTTCTTCGTTGACAACAACCACTTCGGGCTCGCGCCGGCGGACGTGTTCATGTTCCCCCAAGGCGTGATGCCGGCGATCGGCCTCGACGGCAAGATCCTGCTCGAGACCCCCGGTTCCATCGCGCTGAGCCCGGACGGTCACGGGGGATCGTTCCGTGCGCTCGCGGGCAGCGGCGCCATCGACGACATGGCCGCCCGCGGCATCGAGGTGATCTCGTACTTCCAGGTGGACAACCCGCTCGTGCGGATCGTCGATCCGGTGTTCCTCGGGCTCCACGCCACCGCCCCGGACAGCTCGGCGGAGATGTCGAGCAAGATGGTCGCCAAGGTCGGACCCGAGGAGAAGGTCGGCGTGTTCTGCGTCGTGGACGGGCGCACCGCCGTGGTGGAGTACTCCGACCTGCCGAAGGCATTGGCCGAGGAACGGCAGCCGGACGGTCGCCTGCGCTTCCTCGCGGGTTCGATCGCCATTCACGCCATCGGCGTCGAGTTCGTGCAGCGGCTCACGGCGGATCCCGATCGTTTCGGGCTGCCGTTCCATCGCGCCGAGAAGAAGGTGGCCTGCATCGATCCCCGGACCGGGGAGGCGATGCAGCCCGAACGCCCCAACGCGGTCAAGCTCGAGACGTTCGTGTTCGACGCCCTTCCGTTGGCCCGGTCGTCGGTCGTCCTGGAAACGCGTCGAAGTGAGGAGTTCGCACCGATCAAGAACGCGGAAGGGGTCGATTCTCCGGCGAGTTCGCACGAACTCCAGTCCGATCGCGCCGGCGCTTGGCTCGAGCAGGCGGGCGTTCGCGTGCCCCGCCGCGCCGACGGACACGTGGATGCGCGCCTCGAGATCAGTCCGTTGACCGCCTTGTCGCCGGAGGAGCTCCTCGATCCCGAGCGGCGGTCGGAGTTGCCGAGCGCCATTCGGCCCGGGCAGGAGTTGGCGATCTAGAACCGCACCCGTCCCGGGCGCGACGGGGGGGCACGCCTCGTGCATGTCCGAAAGTGGTACCTGGACCTGGTGACCGATGAAGGGGAGGTCTTCGTCGGCTATTGGGCGAGCGTGCGCTGGGGGCCGTTGCGCCTTCGTGCGGCTGCGGTTCTGCTCGATGGCGCGGAAGGGGTCGATCGGACGACGCTGCGACCAGGTCCGGCGCCGGTGGTCGGCGTTGCCGGCGTTTCATGGAGCGTGCCGGCATGGAGACACTCCGGTGCGTGGCGTCCGAGCGTTCCCGGTCTTCGGCGAGAGCTCTGGGAGGGGGACGCCGGCGCGGTGCGGTGGAACTGCGTGTGTCCGGGTGCGACCGCCACGGTGACTGTCGCGGGGATCACGCGGCACGGCCTCGGTTACGTCGAGGAGCTGGAGCTGACCGCGGCGCCATGGTCGCTTCCCATCTCCGAGCTGCGCTGGGGGCGGCTCGTCACCAACCACCATGCCGTGGTGTGGATCCAGTGGACGGGTGAGGCGCCGTTGAACCTGGTGCTTCTGGATGGCCGTCCTTCCGCCGGCCCCGTGACCATTGCCGACGACGGCGTCGTGGGCGACGCGGTGACGGTGACGCTCGACCAACCGCGGGTCTTCCGCGACGCCGAACTCGGCGCGGGTGTGCTGGCGTCGATCCCCGCGTTGGGCCGCCGTGTTCCCGACGCCATGCTCGCCACCCGGGAAACGAAGTGGGTCAGCCGGGGTACTGCGCTCGTTGCTGGCGTGGCGCACCGCGGATGGGCGGTACACGAGCGGGTGCGCTTTGGTCCGCGTGAGGGAGATCGTCCGTGATCCCGCGTGCGCTCTATGCGATTGCGTTCTGCGTGGTGCTGCCGCTCGCGTTGGCGCTCTGGACCTGGCGCCTGGATGCGGTGCTCCCCGTGTCGGGACTGCCCATGCCGGATCCGGTGTTGGGGCGGCGCGTCGGCACCGCGCTCGCCGGCGTGGGGCTGGCGGCGATGGCGTGGGCCATGTGGCGCCTCTGGCGCGACGGCGGCGGGCTGCCCATGAACGCGTTTCCACCTCCGCGACTTGTCTCGTCCGGCCCTTATCGGCTCGTCGCTCATCCGATCTACGTGGGATTCGCGCTGGCGCTCCTCGGTGCCATGCTCGCGGTCGGAAGCGCGGCGGGGGTCTGGGTGATCGCCCCGATCGCCGCGCTCGGATCCGTGGCGCTCGTCTTGGGATACGAAGCTCCGGACCTGCAGCGCCGATTCGGACCGGTTCCCACGGCGCCGGTCGTTTCGATGCCGAGGGGCGGCGATGGCCTGCCCGGTTGGCGCGAGATCGCCGGCGTGTGGTTGGGTGTCCTGCTTCCGTGGGTCGTGATGTACGAGGTCGTGGGCCACCTGCCCGTTCCTGGCGCCACGGAGGTGTTCCTGCCCGCCGAGCGGTCGTGGCCCGTTCTCGAGTGGACCACCTTCGTCTACAGCCTCGCCTATCCATTTGTTGTGCTGGCTCCGGTTGCGGCGCCGAGTCGGCGTGCGCTGCGGCGCTTCGCCGTCACCGGCGTGGTTGGTTCCCTCGCCGGGTTTCTCTGCTTCCTGGTGCTGCCGTTCGTGGCGACGCCACGACCGTTCGACCCGACGGCGGCATTCGGCTGGCTCCTGGCCCTTGAGCAAGGAGACGGACTCGGTCCACGCGGTGCTTTCCCGTCGTTCCATGTCTTCTGGGCCCTGGCGGCGGCTCGCGTGTGGGGCGCTCGTGGAGGCGCGGTGGCGATCGCGGGCTGGGCGATTGGTCTCGCCATCGTCGTATCGTGCGTGACCACCGGCATGCACGCCCTGGCCGACGTGGTTGCGGGGGCCGTGCTCTGGTGCGCCGCGGAACAGGCACCGTGTCTTTGGCGGAGATCGGTCCGGGCGTCCGAACGATGTGCCAACGGGTGGCGAGAGTGGCGTATCGGCCCGGTCAGGATCATCAACCACGGCTTCTCAGCCGGCGCGGCGGCAGTTGTCGGTGTGACGATCATCGGTGGGCTGGCGGGCGGCCGATATGCGGTGGACATTGCGATCGTTGGCGTGGCGTCCCTCGTCGGCGCGGGGGTGTGGGGACAGGTGCTCGTCGGCTCGCGCACGCTGCTGCGCCCGTTCGGCTACTTCGGCAGCGTGTTGGGAATCGGCGTCGCGCTGCCGCTGCTGGCCCTTTGGCACGCCGACCTTTGGACGCTGGCGGCTGCTACGGCGGTCGCAGCACCGTGGGTGCAAGCCGTGGGTCGAGTGCGATGCCTGATCCAGGGGTGTTGCCATGGGGCGCCCATCAGCGATCCAACCCTCGGTATTCGTTGCCGCGAGCCGCGCTCGCGGATCTGTCGCATCGCCCATCTGGACGGGGTTCCCATCCACCCCACGCCGCTGTACTCGATCGCGGCGAACAGCGTGATCGGCCTGCTGCTGGTCCGGTTGTGGAGCGTGGCGGCGCCCGCGTCGCTCCTGGTCGGGGGCTACCTTCTGCTGGCGGGACTGTCCCGGTTCGTCGAGGAGTCGTATCGCGGCGAGCCCCAGACGCCTGTTGTGGCGGGCCTGCGGCTGTACCAGTGGTTCGCGATCGCCGCCACGATGGCCGGCGCACTGGTGACCTGCGTGTCCACCGGCCGCGTCCCTCCGGCCGCCGGACTGGATGGCACGACGGTCGTGCTCGCGCTTGCCCTTGGCGTGCTGCACCTCTTCGCGATGGGCGTGGACTTCCCTCAGAGCGACCGCCGCTTCTCCCGCCTGGCCTGACCGGTCCGAGGGGTGGTACGGTGGTTGGCCTGCTCGGCCCCTTGTTCGACCCCGGCGATCGACATCATGATCGACGCGCGGCCCCGGAGGTGGTTGTTCACCTCGCCTTCCCAGCCCTCATGACGAACACCTTCGGACGCCCCAGCCGACCCGCCGCGACCACGCCCTTGCCGATGTCGGCGCTGGCGCTCTCGTCGTTCATCTGCGCCCTGATCGCCTGCTGTCCGTTCACGAGCTTGGCCGCGATCGTCCTGGGGGTCGCGGGCATGCGCGTGACCGCCGGGACGGCGCCGCGTCGGCGCGGACGGAGGCTGGCCGTCGCCGGTACGGCGATCGGGGCGGCGGCGCTTGTGGTCCAGTTCGGGCTCCAGAACTGGTTCGCGAGCATCTACATGCCCAGGCTCGACGCCTCCATGGAACGAGCCGTCCAAGTGGCGATCGAGCGTGCGTCGCAGGGCGACCACGCGGGCGTGGTTGGTGTTTGGGCCGGGGTGGGGGCCACCCCCGATGCCCCGTCGATCGATCGATTCGGCGACGCCGTGCGCGATCGGCTGGGCGGCTACAAGGGCATGTCGATCGTCAACCGAACGCCGGGCGGCACACTGATGCAGCCGAGCATGAAGGTGGCCGCGACGTTCTCCTTCGAGCGCGGCGACTGCACGGGTGCGGCCACGTTCATGCTCGTGCCGCGCGTGGACAACATCTTCCCCACGGCACGACTGTCGGAACTTGTGATCGAGGACGCGTCGCTCGGGACGCTTCGACTTCCCTGAAACGGGACCGGACCGCGGCTTTCGCCCTCCTGCTCGTGCGGGTACCATCTCGGCAACCCTTCCCGGAGAGACCGCCCATGACCCAGCACGATGCCGGCACTTTCGGCGCACCGTCCGACCAGTTCGGCGATCCCGGCGCCTTCGAAACCCCGCGAACGAGCGTGCTGGCGATCCTCGCCCTGGTTTGCGCCCTCTTCATCTGTCTTCCCGTGGCGCCGATCGGCGTGCTGCTTGGGATCTTGGCGCTGGTGACCATGGCGGGCAAGTCGCACCTGCGCGGTCGGGGCATGGCGATCGCTGCGATTGTGATCGGCCTCGTGGTCAGTGCGATCTGGGCCTTCGTGGTGTGGATCGCCGTTCTGTATGGCGTGCCCGCCGCCAAGTTCGTGGCCGAGGGTCCGACCGCCGCCATGCAGGCGTTGACGGGCGACGACGTCGCCGAGTTCAAGGCGTCCTTCCGCGGCGCCGGTGCGACCGCCGGCGACGAGGTGGCGCAGCAGTTCATGGACGAGGTCACGCGGCGCTACGGCATCTTCAGCCTGGCCAGGCTCGACCAGAGCGCTCAGAGTGCCGGCGGACAGCAGGGCTCGCCGGCCGTCGAGCTGCCGTACGTGCTCGAGTTCGCGGGCGGGAAGTCGATCCCGGCGGACGTCGAGCTCATCTTCGCCGACCAGCAGACCGGAGCGATGGTGCTCAAGCTCGGATGGATCCGGATCAACGACGAGAAGAACGGCGACCTCCGCTATCCGCCGCTGCCGGAAACGCCGAAGGGCCCGAACGATCCGGCCAGCACTTCGGGCGGCGGTGCCGCCGATCAGAAGCCGTGAGCGAGACCGCGCCGCCCAATGCCGCGGTGGTCGAGGTCGAGAACCTGATGAAGCGCTTCGGCGATCAGGTGGTTCTCGACGGCGTGAACCTCTCGATTCGCGCCGGCGAGACCATGGTGATCATGGGCGGTTCGGGCTCGGGCAAGTCCACCATCCTGCGGCACATGATCGGGGCCGTGATGCCCGACCAGGGCTCGATCCGCTTGTTCGGTCGCGACCTCGCCAAGCTGGACGAGGAAGGGCTCAACGCGGTTCGCAAGCGGTTCGGCATCCTGTTCCAGTCGGGCGCCCTGTTCAATTCGATGAGCATCGCCGAGAACGTGGCCCTGCCGATCCAGGAGCACACCGATCTCGACCAGAACATCATCGACATTCAGGTGAAGATCAAGCTCGAGCTCGTGGGTCTGCGCGAGCATGCCGACAAGTTCCCGGCGCAGCTCTCGGGCGGCATGAAGAAGCGGGCGGGTCTCGCCCGCGCCTTGGCGCTCGATCCGCAGATCCTCTTCTACGACGAGCCCTCCGCCGGCCTCGATCCGGTCACGAGCGCCGAGATCGACCAGCTCATCGTCGATCTCACCCGCAAGCTCGGCGTCACGAGCGTCGTCGTGACGCACGAGATGGACTCCGCGTTCACCATCGCCGACCGCATGGCCATGCTGGACAAGGGACGGATGCTCATGGTCGGCACGCGGGACGAGTTCGACCGCTTGCGGCAGCTCTCCCGCGAGGAGGCGTTGGCCCTCAGCGAGCGGGAACAGACGATCCGGCAGTTCCTGCGTGGGGATGCCGAAGGGCCGATCACCGCCCGGCGGGCCGCCACGAACTACGCGGACGATCTGCTCGGCGGCGAATCGGGGCCCGCCGGTTCGATCCCCGCGCTGCAGCCGACGCGGTCGCGGTAGTCCGGCCCCGCCGCGGCCTGCGCGTAGTCACGCCTTGGGAGAACCTGGATGGCCAGCCAAGAGGAACGATCCCGCAACAACGTTCGTGCCGGCGTCTTCGTGACGCTCACCATTCTCCTTGGGTTCAGCGTGGTCGTGACGCTTGGCAACGGCAGCCGTTGGCTACGGCCGTGGAGCGAGTATCGCGTTCGCTTCAGCGTGAAGTCGGGTGTCAGTGGCCTGTCGAAGGGCTCGGAGGTGCGCGTGGGCGGACTCCCGCGCGGACGCGTCACGTCGGTGGAGCCGGAGATCGTCGACGGCGAGGTCACCGGCCTGATGGCGGCCTTCGAAATCGATCCCGACATCGCGATCTACAGCAACGCGACAGCGGTGCGGATCGGGTCGCTCCTGGGCAACGCGGCGTGGATCAACTTCCCCGACGTGGGGAGTGCCAAGGGCGGCCGCCGCCTGGCCGAGGGGGAGGTGATCGACGCGGTCGAGGCCGAGGGGATGCTGGCCACGCTCATGGGTACGGACAATGCCGACCGGGCCTCGAACATCGTCAAGAACGTCGACGAGGTGGTGGCGGCGGCCCGGAGCGACTACGACGAGTACTTCCGGCCCATCATGTCCGACGCCCGCGACACGGTGGCGGAGGCGAAGAAGCTGGCCGGCCGCATCCAATCCGACTACGACGGATGGGGAGCGAAGATCACCTCGTTCCTCGACAAGGCGAATGCGATCGGAGACACCGTCCTCGAGGCCTCGGGGAACGCCCGCACGCTCGTGGACGAGGCGCGGACGATGTTGAGCGAGAACCGACCGTCGATCGACGAGATCGTCGAGAACGTCCGGGGCGCCAGCGGCGACGTGAAGGTCGTGACCGAGCGGATCCGGAACGAGTTCGCGGACAAGGTCGATGCCCTCCTCGACCGAGGCCGCACGGGGATCGACGCCTTCACCGCGGCGGCGGAGTCGTTCCGAGAGGTCGGCGACCGCGCGAACGAAGTTCTGGCGACCAGCGCTCCGCAGATCGACGAGATGCTCGCCGACGCCCGTCTCACCGCGCAGCAGTTGAAGCTGACTTCGATGGAGGTGCGCCGCAGCCCATGGAAGCTCCTCTACCAGCCGTCCGAGCGCGAGCTGGAGCACGAGCTGCTCTACGACGCGGCCCGGAGCTTCGCACTGGCAGCGGGGGAGCTCAAGATCAGCTCCGAGTCGTTCGAACGTCTCCTCAACGACCACTCCGACGCCATCCGGGCCGATCCCCAGCTTGCCGAACGCATGCGGACCATGTTGGAGCAGTCGCTGCAGCAGTACGAACAGGCCCAAACGGCCCTGTTTTCCGTGCTCCTGCAATCCCCGGCGTCGCGGTAGCGGTCGGTCGGCCCCGCTCCCCGTCGCCAAAGCGGGCGGCGGGGGCGGAACGCTCGCATTTGGCCCCCAACAATGGGGAATGGACCGGTCGGGGGCCCAAGGAGGGCTCGCGGCACCGGTGCCGTTCGCGAGGATCACATGCGCCGACATCGCCTGCTCATCATGACCGTCCTGCTCGCCGCGGGGTCGGGATCAATCCTGGCCGCCGTGCACGCGGCGTCTCCAGACGATGTTCCCACGGTGGCCGTCGATCCGCCGGCGCCGCCCGCAGACGGACCGCGCACGGTGGTCGTGCCGCTGAAGGACGGCGTGCTCGAGGTCGATCGGCTTCTCCAGCGCGTTCTTGCGGCGGCCGGGGTCGGCGGGAGCGCGGCCACCGGCTGGAAGGTCGATCTCAACGACCCGAACACCATGGAGCGCCTGGCCGCGCTGCGGGAAACGACTGGTGGAGTGCTCGGCATCGAGCGGCGCAACGAGGAGGTGCTGGTGACCTTCGACCCGCGGCCGGCGGCGGCCGCCCTCCAATCGCTCGAGGGACGACTGCGCGAAGGAATCCGATCGGCGATGGGGCCGCGGTTGGCGTCCGCATCGACTCCGGTGTACGGCATCCGCTTCTACACGCCGCAGGTACCTCGATTGGCCGTGGACCAACTCCCGGCGGTGCCGCGTCGCGCGGTGGTGCTGGTGCACGGCTTCGACGATCCCGGCTGGACCTGGGGTGACATGCTTCCGCGCCTCAATGGCCGCGGCTACGCCGTGGCTCGGTTCGAGTATCCCAACGACGGGCCGATCCCCGCGTCGGCCGACCTGTTGGGTGCAGAGCTTCTCGCCTTGCGTGCCGCCGGCGTCGAACGGGTCGATCTCGTGACCCACTCGATGGGCGGACTCCTCGCCCGCGACCTCTTGACGAGGCCCCAGTGGTACGGTGGCGATGCCCGCGGCGGACCCCGCCTGCCGGCGATCGAGCGCCTGGTGATGCTCGGTCCGCCGAACCACGGATCGAAGATGGCGCGGCTGGCCCCGCTGAGCGAGTTGAAGGACCAGGTCGTGCGGTGGCTGGTGAGCGACGACGGATTCGGTGCCCGGCCGGACGACGGCAACGGGGAGGCCGCGGCGCAGCTCCTGCCCGGGTCTTCGTTCCTGCAGGAACTCAACCGTCGTCCGATGCCGTCCCATGTTCGAATCACGATCGTGGCAGCGCGGTTCGCGCCATCGTCGGAGACCGTGTCGAAATGGATCGACCGGGCCAAGCAGGCGCTCGCAGGCCAGTCCTCGGACCGGGCCGCCAAGCTCGAACGTGCGGCGGAACAGCTCAGGGGACGGGCCGAATCCACGATGGACGCACTGGGCGACGGGCTGGTGCCCATCGCGTCGGTCCGGCTGGAAGGCGTCGACGACTTCGTGATCGTCAATGGCGACCACTTGGGGATGGTGGCCCGTTGGAAGGCCGACTCCCCCGAGCCGCCGGCGATCCCGATCGTCCTCGATCGACTGGCGCAACCGGTGTCCGCGCCGCCGAAGGGAGTGCGTTGAGCCGCGCCATCCCGATCGAGTCGCTCGACGACCCGCGCGTGGCGGGCTACCGCAACATCCGCGACCGAGACCTGCGTGGTCGCGATCGTCTGTTCGTGGTGGAGTCCGCGAAGGTCGTCGAACGTCTGCTGTTCTCGCCGTTCGCCGTGGTATCGCTGCTGCTCGCTCCCGAGCGGGAACGCCAGCTGGCCGCAGCGCTCGATCGCCTTCCGGCGGAGACCCCGGTCTACGTGGCCGAGACCGGGGTCGTTCATGCGATCAGCGGCTACCACGTCCACGGAGGAGCGCTGGCGCTGGCGAAGCGTCCTCGGTCGAAGGCCCTTCGGACGAACGACGCTCTGGAGGCGGCGATGCAACGACCGCGGGCGACGCTGCTCGCCTGCGCCGGCGTGACGCACATGGACAACATGGGCGGCATCTTTCGCGCTGCCGCGGGATTCGGGGCCGACGGCGTGCTGCTCGATCGACGGTGCTGCGATCCGCTCCTGCGGAAGGCGGTGCGCGTGGCCATGGGGCACGTTCTCACGGTGCCATTCGCGGTGACCGGCGACCTGCCCGAGACGCTGCGTCGGCTTCGGTCGGTCCATGGCGCGGTGGTGGTGGCGCTGGAGACGAACGAGCATCCCCATGTCGCCGGCCGAGCGATGCCGCTGACGGGACTTGGCACCGCGAACCCCGAGCGATTGGTCCTGGTGGTCGGTTCGGAAGGGCACGGACTCGACGCGGAAGTGCTGCGGGCTGCGGACGAGATCCGCGAGATTCCCATGCGCCGCGAGGTGCCATCCCTCAACGTCGCGATGGCAGCGACCATCGCCCTCTACGAACGCGCGCGGTCCGCGGACACGTGTCTCGCCTCCCCGGCGGACCGTGGTGTCATGCCAGCTCCGCCAGGGCCGCCTCCTGCTCCTTGCTGGGATTGAACCGTTCGATCTGGGCCCCCAGGGCGTTCAAGGCGGAGTCCATTCGGGTGTAGCCGCGATCGAGGTGGTAGACCCGCTGCACGAGCGTCTCGCCGCGGGCGACCAGTCCCGCCAGCACGAGGCTGGCGGACGCGCGGAGGTCGCTCGCCATGACCGGCGCGCCGACGAGCCGATTCGGTCCCGCCACCATGACAGTCGGACCCTGGCGGAACAACTGGGCACCCATGCGGCCGAGTTCGGCCACGTGCATGAACCGCTCGGGGTAGATCTTCTCGGTGATGATGCTGTTGCCCTCGGCGAGGCACAACAGGCTCATGAACTGCGCCTGGAGGTCGGTTGGGAAGCCCGGATGGGGTTGCGTGGTGATGGCGGTGGGGCGAAGGCCGCCGGGGGCGGTCACCCGTACGCTGCAGCGCCGCGAGTCTTGCGCAGGATCGACGCGCTCCACCTCGACGCCGATCTCGTGGAATCGGTCGAGCGCCGCCAAGAGCGCGTCGAAGGGGAACTCGTCGATCACGACCTCGCCATCGGTGATCGCCGCCGCGATGGCGTACGTCCCGGCCACGATCCGGTCGGGCATGATCGTGTGGTCGGCGCCACCCAGGGACGACACGCCGTCGATCACCAGGCGGGGACTGCCGGCCCCGGCGATCCTGGCCCCCATGGCGTTGAGCAGGTTTGCGACCTCGACCACTTCGGGTTCGCACGCCGCACACTCGATGACCGTGGTTCCTTCCGCGACGGTCGCGGCACTCATGACGTTGATGGTTCCCAGAACGGTGGAGCCGAACGGTCCGCCCAGGAAGATGGTGGTGCCCCGCAGGCGGTTGGCGGTGGCCACGATGTCGCCGCCTTGGAGCTCGATGCGAGCACCGAGGGCCTGGAGCCCGCGCAGGTGAAGGTCGACCGGTCGCGCTCCGAAGGCGCACCCGCCCGGCATGGCGACGCGGGCCCTCTTGCGTCGGGCCAGGATGGGTCCGAGAACGCAGATGCTGGCCCGCATCGTCCGGACGATCTCGTAGCGGGCGTGGGTGCGGGAAGGATCGTGGTTCGTCAGGGTGACCGTGCCGGAGCGGCCTTCGACCGAGCAGCCGAGCTCCTCGAGCAGTCGGGCGAGGTTGGCGATGTCGGAGAGTTCCGGGACGTTCCGCAGCACGACCGGGCCGTCGGCCATCAGCGCCGCGGCCATCAGAGGCAGCGCCGCGTTCTTCGAGCCCTCAACCGCAATGCGGCCGTGAAGGCGACGGCCGCCGTGGATGCGAAAGACGTCCATGCCAAGCTCCTTGTGCCCGATCGACGCGGCCGTCCAGGCCCGCGCGAGCCGGAACGCTCGAGTATGGATCGACCGCCAGGCGATCCGTACGGCAGTTTTCGCGTGCGCTCGCTGGCGCAGCCGTCACATCTTAACGCCGCCGCGCTCAACAGCGCCTGCTCTCGTTTGGAGGCGTGCCGGTGAATCGTAGGGTTGGGAGGATCGTTCTCCCGGCTCATCACTCTCAAGGAGTTCTGCCATGACCCACGCCTCTTTCATCCAGTGCTTCCGACCGGTGGCGTTGACCGCGGCCGGACTCTGCGCCGTCGGCCTTCTGGCCGGCTCCGCATTGGGCGACGGCTCGTTGCCCGACACGATCGTCCTCAACGGCATCGTCCGCGACTTCAAGGAGCTCTCGGTGCCGGGTGGTCACCCGGACTTCGAGGTCCGACCTGCGGGCGGGTTCGCCCAGTATTGCGGGAACGTCTCGCCCACCCTGGGATCGGACCAGAAGCCGGTGTTCACCGGCAGCGGCTGGAAGCTCGCCACGCAGTGGAAGAACGCGGCGGGCAAGAACATCTGCTGGCTGCTCTACAACGCCTCGATGGGCGACGCGGCCGGTTCGAAGGGCGCCAACGACAAGGGCGGCATCGCCTCGGCCGACTCGTTCAACTCCTGGTTCCGCGACGTGCCGGGCATGAACATGTCGAAGGTCCTCGGCCTGACGCTGCACCGGCAGTCGGACAACAGCTACATCTTCGACAGCCAGGTGCACGAGCCGTTCAAGTCCCTCGGCGGGTTCTTCCCCATCGAGAACCAGTTGTTCGGCAACCCCGGCGGCTCGCCGGACCGGAACTTCCACTTCACCTATGAGCTCCACACGGAGTTCACCTACCTTGCGGCCGGCAACCAGGTGTTCACGTTCCGCGGCGACGACGACGTGTGGGTGTTCATCGACGGCAAAATGGTGATCGACCTGGGCGGCATCCACAGCGCCGTCGAGCAGGAGGTCGATCTGAACCGGCTTGGTCTCGAGGACGGCCGGAACTACACGCTCGACTTCTTCTTCGCCGAGCGCCACCGCACCCAGTCGAACTTCAAGATCACCACCAACCTCCAACTCACCAGCACCGCCCTCCCGACGGTGAGCGCGGCCTTCGACTGACCCTCGCCAGCCCGGACTGGACGCCGCAGGTCGGAGGGCCTCGGCCGCAGACCCACGCTGGTTCGATTCATGGCCCCGGAGCGACGATGTCGCTCCGGGGTTTTCCACACCCAGGCATCGAGGCATCGAGGCATCAAGGGTTTGCGCGCCGGGTGCCACGGCCATCCTGGCCGTGCGATCGCGCCCATGCACATCACGTACGAACGCGCCTCGGCACCCGAATCACAGCCCTCGATGCCTCGATGCCTCGATGCCTCGCCCTCAGTACACCTCCAACATGCACCGGTGCGTCTGCCGCACGCGGCGCTTGATCTGCTCCGCTGTCCAGTCCGCGGGCGGAATGGAGGCGATCTCCTCGTGGATCGTCAGGTAGCCGGCGTCGAGCCCGTGTCGGGCCAGGATGTGGAAGAGTCCGACCTGCATGCCGGCGAGACCGCAGACGTAGATGAGCGTGCGGGGGTTCCGCAGCATGTCGCCGAAGTGGTCGAGCTGTTCCTCGAGGTACTGGTGCACGTAGAGCCCGCGCCGGCCGTCGGGGCGTCGTTCGCGGCTGATCGCGGTGTGGTAGCGGAAGTTCTTGTGCTTCGCCGCGAGATCGGTGAAGAGGTCGTCGTAGAGCAGGTCGGTGGTGTACGGCGCGCCCATGACCAACTCGACGCGGCTGGTTGTCGGTCCCTTCGGATGCTGGAAAAGCTCCATCGCCATGCCGCGGAAGGGCGCGATGCCGGTGCCGGTGGCGAGAAACAGGTAGTCGTGCTGGGACGGATCGACGGGCAGGATGAATCGCTTGCCGTTCGGTCCCGAGACCATGACCTCGTCGCCGGGACGCAGGTCGCACAAGTGGTTGCTGCACACGCCAACGAAGAGGCTGTGATCCTCGGGGTCGTCACTCGGCTTCTGGGGCTGCCGCTCGTCGAGCACGCGCTTCGGCGTGGTCGAGACGACCTTGCCCTGGCCGTCCTCGCCCCAACTTGGGCAGGAGATCGAATACAGGCGCACCTTGTGCGGCTTGCCGTTCGCATCGACGCCGGGCGGCACGACGCCGAACGACTGGCCCACCAGGAAGTTCCCCTCCAGGGGCGTCCCCGACACGTCGACGGCAAGGTGTCGGATGAACGACGCGGACTTGCCCTTCATGCACGACTTCGAAGTCACGACCTTCCCGACGACCGGCGCCGTCGGAAGGACGAGATGCATCTTCGCGTCGGGCAGGACCGGTTCGATGCCTTCGGCCAGATTGGACATGGGCGGAGTATAAGGAACGGGGGACGCGCCCGCTGCACGGCCGAACAGGGGACGCCCCGCGGCGCGTCCCTTGGTCCGCCGCGCAACCGGCGCGGCCCGTGTTCGGCCGCTCAGCCCCCCGCGCCGGATCCCCCCGGCTCCGTCATTGAGCGGGGGTCGAGGAGTTCGCGGAGGCGAGCCTCGGGGATCAGCTTGTGCTGAAGCACGTGTTCGCGAACGGTCTGGCCGGACTTGAACGCTTCCTTGGCCACCTTCGCCGCCTGGTCGTAGCCGATCTCGGGGGCCAGGCTGGTGCACATCATCAGGCTCTTCTCGACCATGCCCGTTGCGATGTCGTGGTTCACCTCGAGGCCCGCGATGCACTTGTCCACAAACATCGTGCTGGCGTTGGCGAGGAGGTTGATCGACTCGAGGAGGTTGTCGGCCATCATCGGCATGGCCACGTTCAGTTGGAGCAGCGAGCCGATCCCACCGAAGCCGCCGAGCGTGATGGCGGCGTCGTTGCCCACAACTTGGCAAGCCACCATCATCACGCTTTCGCAGATGACGGGGTTCACCTTGCCGGGCATGATCGACGAGCCCGGTTGCGTGGCCGGCAGGCTGAGCTCGAACAGGCCGCAACGCGGACCGGAGCCGAGCCAGCGGATGTCGTTGGCGATCTTGCTCAACGCGACCGCAATCGCCTTGAGGTGACCCGAGGCATCGACGACGCAGTCGCGGGTGGCCTGGGCCTCGAAGTGGTTCTTCGCCTCGGCGAATTCCACGCCCGTGGCGCCGGAGAGGCACTCGGCCACCATGGTGCCGAACGACGGGTGGGTGTTGATGCCGGTGCCGACGGCGGTCCCGCCGATGGGGAGGTTCTCCGCGAGGCGCACCATGGCCCGCTGCGCTCGGAGCACGCAGTACTCCGCCTGGGCGGCGAACCCGGAGAACTCCTGGCCCAGCCGGATCGGCGTGGCGTCCATGAGGTGGGTGCGCCCGATCTTCACGATCGAGTCCCAGTCCCTGGCCTTGACGGCGAGCGCCTCCTGGAGATCCCGGAGGGCCGGGACCAGGAGCTGATCGATCGCCGTGGCCCCGGCGATCTGCATCGCGGTCGGGAACGTGTCGTTGCTGCTCTGCCCCATGTTGACGTGGTCGTTGGGGTGGATCGGATCGCGGGAACCGATCGGCTTCCCGCTTGCCTTGGCCACGAGGTTGGAGATCACCTCGTTCACGTTCATGTTGGTCGAGGTTCCGGATCCGGTTTGGAACACGTCGATGGGGAAGTGCCGCATGCAGCCGTCCGGGTCCTTTGCCAACCCGTCGAGGATCGAGTCGCACGCATCGACGATCAGTCCGGCGCCATCGGCGTCCAGCTTGCCGAGTTCGCGATTGACCTCGGCGCAGCACCGCTTGAGCAGGGCGAAGGACCGGATCACCTCGACGGGAACCGGTCGTCCGGAGACGGGGAAGTTCTGCACCGCGCGCTGCGTGGTGGCGCCGAACATCGCCTCCGCCGGCACGGTCATTTCGCCCATGGAGTCCTGTTCGATCCTCGTGGCGGATTTGTTGGCCATAGACAGGAAGTGTACGACTCCCACGCGGCCATGGCAGCCCGGCGGCAACGGGCCGCCGCGTCGCCGGATTGCCGCTCGTATACTCGCCGCTCCATGGACATCGTCGCCCAACTGGAGTCGGCGTTCCGCGCGGCCATCGCCACCGCGTTGGGGCCGTCGCACGCCGATGCCGATCCCGCGATCCGGCCGAGTCAGAACCCGGCCTTCGGCGACTTCCAGGCGAACGGGGCACTGGGACTCGCGAAGCAGGTGGGGGAGAAGCCCCGCGACCTGGCCCAGCGGATCGCTGTCGCCGCCGCCACCGAGCTCGGCGACCTCGTCGAGCCGCTGGAGGTGGCCGGCCCGGGCTTCATCAACATTCGACTGCGGCCTCCCGCGTTGGCGCGGCTTCTGACCGCCGTCGACACCCCCGATCTGGCGGTCAAGCCGCAGCCTTCCGCCCACGCGGTCGTGATCGACCTGTGCGGTGTCAACGTGGCCAAGCAGATGCACGTGGGTCACCTGCGGGCCACGATCATCGGCGACGCCCTCGCCCGCGTCTTCGAGCGTCTGGGTCGCACGGTGCACCGGGAGAACCACCTGGGCGACTGGGGGCTTCCGATCGCCATGGTGCTCCACCAGTTGCGAGCGCAGAGGATCGATCTCGACCGGCTTGCCCTGGAGGACCTCAACCGCGCGTACCGCGACGCCCAACTGACGGCGAAGGGCGACGAGCGCGGTCTCGAGGCGGCGCGGGCGCTGGGATGCGGTCCGCACCGCGTGGCGGAACTCGAGGCGCAGCACCAAGGAGCGGCGGCGTTCGAGGAGGCAGCGCGGGCCACGCTGGTCAAGCTCCAGTCGGGCGACCCCGAGCTGGTGCGCGACTGGCAGAAGCTGATCGACGTGACCATGCGCGAGGTGTTCGTCGCCGCGGATGTCCTGAACGTCCGGCTCCGTCCCGAGCACAGTCGCGGCGAATCGTTCTTCCGCGACCGTCTGGCGGGCGTCGTGGACGCGTTCGTGCGCGGCGGGCTGGGCGTCGAAGACCAGGGAGCCATCGTCGTCCGCTTCCCCGAGCGGGAGCGTCCCCTCCTGATCCGCAAGCGCGATGGCGGCTTTCTCTACGCGACAACCGACCTGGCGGCCGTGCGCTACCGCGTCCAGGAGCTGGACGGGGAGCGGGTGATCTACGTGGTGGACGCCCGCCAGCGCGACCACTTCCAGGACGTGTTCGACGCCGCGCACCTGATCGGCTGGGATCGGCTCCCGGATGGCACGGTGGCCGAGCTGCTTCACGTGGGGTTCGGCACCGTGCTGGGGAAGGATCGCAAGCCGCTCAAGACCCGGTCGGGCGAGAACTTCACGTTGATGGCGCTGCTGGACGAGGCGGTGGGACGCGGAGTGCACGAGGTGCGCCAGCGGGCCGAGGATCCCGAGAGCCCGACGCACGGACTCACGGAGGGCGAGATCCACCGCATCGGACAGGCGGTCGGAATCGCCGCCGTGAAGTACGCGGATCTCAGCACCGACCTCGTGCGCGACTACGTCTTCGACCTCGACCGGATGATCGCGTTCGAAGGCGACACCGGGCCCTACCTGCTGTACGCCCACGCCCGGATCTGTTCGATCTTCGCCCGAGCGGGCCTCGATCCCGCGGGATTCCGCAGCGCCGAACTGATTCTGGAGGAACCCGCCGAACGCGCGTTGGCGCTGGCTCTCCTCCGCTACGGCGCCGTGGTGCACGACGTCGCCCGGACCTTGGAACCGCATCGGCTTTGCAACTACCTGCGCGCCCTGTGCGAGCACTTCAGCGCGTTCTACCAGGCGTGTCCCGTGCTCAAGGCCGACGACCCCGCCCGTCGAGACTCCCGGCTGCGCCTGTGCGACCTGACCCGTCGCACCCTCGCCGACGGACTCGACCTGCTCGGAATTTCCGCACCCGAACGGATGTAAGCGGCTTGGCGACTTCGCCGCCATCCTTGTTCCGAACCAAGGGACGCAGCGGTTGCGTCCCCTTTCGCGTAGATTGAGCCCATGGACCCCCGATACATCCAGCTGGCCGACCTTCTCATCGGTTACTCCTGCAAGATCCAGAAGGGCGAGAACGTCTTGATCGAGGCGTTCGACGTTCCGTCGGAAATGACGATTGCGCTCGTCAAGGCGACACGGAAGGCGGGGGGGAACCCGCACGTCGCCGAACGGACGGGGCGGATCATGGAGGCGCTGTACCGCGACGCCAGCGACGACAACCTGAAGATCTGGGCGGCGTACGACCTCGAGCGCATGAAACGAATGCAGGCGTACATCGGCCTGCGCGGATCCCTGAACGTCAATGAGTTCGCCGCGATCCCGGATGCGCAGATGCAGAAGCAGGCCCGCCTCTACGGGAAGCCGGTGCACTTCGAACAGCGCGTCAACCACACCAAGTGGTGCGTGTTGCGCTGGCCGACGCCGTCGATGGCCCAGCTCGCCCAGGTGAGCACGGAGTCGTTCGAAGACTTCTACTTCCGGGTGTGCTGCATCGACTACCGCAAGATGGACCAGGCGGCGAAGGGTCTGTGCGCCAGGATGGGCCGCACGGACAAGGTGCACATCAAGGGTCCGGGCGACACCGACCTGACGTTCTCCATCAAGGGAATCCCCAACATCCCCTGCACGGGCGAGATGAACATCCCCGACGGCGAGGTGTTCACGGCGCCGGTGCGCGACAGCGTGAACGGCGTGATCCACTACAACACGCCCACGCTCTACAACGGCGTCAGCTTCGAGAACGTGCGCCTCGAGTTCAAGGACGGTCGGATCGTAAGGGCGTCGAGCTCCCTCAACGGCGACCGGTTGCAGCAGGTCTTCGACACGGACGAGGGCGCCCGGTACGTCGGCGAGTTCGCCGTCGGCTTCCACCCGCACATCCTCAAGCCGATGAAGGACATCCTCTTCGACGAGAAGATCGCCGGCAGCATCCACTTCACCCCGGGACGCGCGTACGAGACCGCCGACAACGGCAATCGAAGCGAGATCCACTGGGACCTCGTCCTGATCCAGCGCCCCGAGTACGGCGGGGGCACGCTCAGCTTCGACGGCGAGGTCGTGCGGAAGGACGGGATCTTCGTGGTTCCCGACCTGGAGCCGTTGAATCCCGATCGACTCGCGTAGGCGACCGGCCCGAAGCGACGCGCGGACCGGTCGTGCCGCCGCGTGGCGAGCTACTCGTTGATCTTCTCGATCTCCCGCTCGAGCTTGCGCTGATACGCATCGGACTTCTCGACCGTGCGTCCGGCCGCGTCGCGGGCCTTGCCCAGAGCCGAGCCCGATCCCGAGACCACCGTGTGGCTCTGTGATTCGGGCTCCTTGGCGGCGGCCGGCTTGGCGGTGGCGCCACGGTCGATTTCGGGCTGGCAGCCGGCCAGGACCAGCACGAAGAGGACAGCAGCGGTTCCGGCGAACAGACGTGGCATGATCGGCTCCGGGAAGACGGCGGGGAGGGCGACGTGCTTCTCGCCAGCGGTCCAGTCTCCGGAAGCATATGGGGGAGGCGGGAGGGCGGGCAGATCGGATACCCTATCGCTGCCGCGGCGATGTCCGCCGCATCTCGAGTCAGACCCACCACCCGGACCTCGAACCCCACACGCGGATTCCGAACCAGGACTCCCCGCCCGGTTCTCAGACGAAGGCCAACCGCCATGCCCGTTTCACGACTGCATCTCGTTCCCCTCTCGCTGCTCCTCGTGGCCAGCACGCCGCTCCTCGCGGCGGATGCGCCGGACTACTCGGCCCTTCCGCCCGATCCCGCCGAAATGGAGCAGCAACTCACCGCGGCGTCGATCCCCTTCGCGAAGGCCATCGCGATTGCCGAGGAGGCGGTGCAAGGACACGCCAAGACGGCCGATGCGGTCGTGAAGGACGACCACGTGGTGTACGAGGTCGTGGTGTCGGCGAACGGCGTGGACCGGATCGTGACCGTGGACGGCAAGACCGGCACGGCTTCCGCGGCCCGTCTCACCGTGGCGGAGGCCGTGAAGGCCGCACTCGCGAAGGTGGACGGAGCGATCGCCTCGGTACGCATGGATCTCATGGGCGAGAAGCCGACGGCCGTGGTCAGGCTGTACCGGGACCACAAGGCCCATGAGATCGTCATCGACGCGCTCTCGGGCGAGGTGGTCTCCGACACCATGCAAGGCCGGTTCCCCGGCGAAGCCGCCACTGGCGAGCTGCGGACGACCGACAGCGGTCTGATGTACATCGACCTGGTCGAAGGCACGGGCCCGATGCCCGACGGTCCGCAGTCGCGGGTCCGTGTTCATTACGCCGGATACCTCAACGACGGGACGAAGTTCGACAGTTCCTACGACCGCGGCCAGCCGGCGGAGTTCCCCTTGGGCGGCGTCATCAAGGGATGGACCGAAGGCGTCGGCTCGATGGCGGTGGGCGGGAAGCGAAAGCTGATCATCCCCTACGGCTTGGCGTATGGCGAGCGGGGGAGGCCCCCGGTCATTCCGCCAATGGCTACCCTGATCTTCGACGTCGAGCTTCTCGAAGTCGTCGACACTCCCACCCCGCCCCCAGCGCCGGGTGCGGGCCGCTGAGTCCGCTTGTTTGTGGCTCTCGATGGCGCACAGCGGTTGGTCCGACCAGCGCTTTCTCCGCGGCGGGCTTTCCTCACCGCTCTGACTCCTGGTTCGACTTCTCGGAATTGCAGCGAACGTTCGTCCCGTTTCTGCTCGGTTCGGCTTGAGGAAGGCCCGATCGAAACTTGCGACGACTGGAAAGGGCCTTTGGTATGGCGAACGGAACGGTTGCGAAATTCTTCGATGACAAGGGCTACGGATTCATCACTCCCGAGGGCGGTGGCAAGGACGTCTTCGTCCACTTCTCCGACATCGAGATGGAAGGTCGGCGCACGCTGCATCCGGGCCAGCAGGTGACCTTCGAGGTGTCGCACGAGGGCAAGGGCCCCAAGGCCTCCAACGTCAAGATCGTCTGACCATCGACGGCATGAGCATTCCACGGACGGCCCGCCGCTCGGCGGGCCGTTCTTCGTTTCGAGGCCGCGACCGTCTCGGACGGCCCGGCGCCGCGCCCGCTTGCCGCTGCCGTTCCCATCGTCTAGTTTGCGCCGTTGGCCCGCGTGCCGCGTTGCGACGCACGACACTCTCCAAGGAACCCCTGCATGAACCGCTCTGCCGCGATCCCATTCGTCGTTCTCGCGTTGGCGTTGGCCACGCTCGGCTCGGGGGGCTGCGCACCCCAGGACATCACGCCCGTCATCGCGCAGGACGTCGAGATCCTGCGGCTGTTCAAGGTGGAGGGCGCGGTGCCGCCCGAGAAGGTGCGAGAGGCCCGCGCGGTCGCCATCGTCAGTCGCGTCGAGGCGGCGGCGGTGGTGGGCGGTTCGGGTGGCGAAGGGCTGGTGATGAAACGTCTGGAGCATGGCTGGTCGTCTCCCGCGGCCGTGTCCGCGGTATCCGGCACGTTCGGATTCCAACTTGGGGGACGCGGTCAGCAGTTGGTGCTCCTCTTCATGACCGAGGAGTCGATCGACAAGTTCATCACGTCCGGTTCCTACTCGTTGGCCCAAGCTGTGGGCACGGGGGGCAACGCGAGCACGGGCGGCGCCACCGCGGGCCAGTCGGATGGCGTTGAGCCGTACAGCCGTTCGGGAGGACTCTTCGGCAGCGCCGCGGTTGGCGGCGTGGGATTCTCGGTGGACGAGCCGCGCAATCGGGCAACGTACGGCGTGAGTGGCGAGACAGCCCGCATCCTTTCGGGCCGGGTAACGCCGCCTCCAGGAACCTACACGCTCTGGGCGGCGCTGGACGACCTCGCGAAGTAGAGCCCCGTCGACGCGAAACCGCCCACGCGCCGAACGGGATCGGGGGCGGCGCAACATCCGCGGAAGGGAGTGGACAAATGAAACAACGTGACTTCTGCTGGGCGGCGACGACCACGCTGGTTCTGGTGGCGGCGGCGATGGCCGATGCGACCTTGGCGCCGGTGTTCAGCGATCACATGGTTCTGCAGCGGGAGAGCGAGGTGCCCGTGTGGGGTTGGGCGCGGCCGGGCGAGCAGGTGCGGGTGCGTGGATCTTGGGAGACCTCGGCCGGCAGCGCGGAGGCGGTGGCGGTGGCGGACGCGGGCGGACACTGGATGGTCCGCGTGCGGACCGGCGCCGCCGGCGGCCCGTACACGCTCACGGTGTCCACGAGCGGGCCGGGCGATGGACCGGGAGGCCGCACGACCACGCTGGGCGACATCCTCCTCGGCGAGGTGTGGCTGTGCTCGGGCCAGTCGAACATGGAGTGGCCGTTGGAGGCGGCCGACGACGCTGCGGAGGCGATCGCCGGCGCGAACCGACCGCAGCAGATCCGTCTGCTTCACCTCGACAACACCGTGGCCACGCGCCCCCAAGGCACCGTGCGCGCCGTCGGCGGGGGCTGGCAATTGTGCACGCCCGAAGCCGCGCGCGGCTTCAGCGCCGTGGGCTACTTCTTCGGCACGATGATCAACGAGGCGCTTCAGGTTCCCGTCGGGCTCATCTCCGCGGACTGGGGCGGCACGAGGGTCCAGGCCTGGATGCCCGAGGCGTCGTTGGCCGAGTTGCCCGCCGAGCGCTCGGCCCTTGAACTCGTGCGGGCAATGGATCCCGATCCCGCCATCCGCGCCCAGCGCCTGAAGAGCGTCGGGGAGAGCTGGTGGGATCGGCTCGATGGCGGCCCCAGTGGTGCTGGATCCGACTGGGCGAAGCCCGAGTACGACGATCGCGCGTGGTCTACGATGCGGCTGCCCGCGACCTTGGCGGCCGACGGTCTCGATCGATTCGACGGTGTCGTCTACTTCCGGCGCACGGTGGACCTGCCGGCGTCCGCCGCCGGTGCGTCGGCCATGCTCGATCTCGGGCCCATCGACGACCGCGACGATGCGTTCGTCAACGGCGTGCGGGTCGGGGGCACGCGCACGGACGGGCAGTGGAGCGTCCCGCGGCGCTACGCGGTGCCACCGGGCGTGCTCCGGGCGGGCCGCAATGTGGTGGCGGTGCGGATCCTCGATACGGCCGGGCCCGGCGGCATCAACGGCCGGCCCGAACAAATGCACCTCGTGCCGAAGGATGGCCAGCCGGTCGCCCTCGAGGGCGAGTGGCGGTACGTGCGCGGGCCTGCGATGGACACGCTGCCGCCGATCGACAGCGGCCCGCGACTCGGCCCGAACGCGCCCACCGTCCTCTACAACGGGATGATCGCACCGCTTGTTCCGATGCGATTGGGAGGGGTGGTGTGGTACCAGGGGGAGAGCAATCGCGGCGAGCCCGAGGTCTACGCCCAGCTCTTCCCGCAGATGATCCGGGATTGGCGGGCCGCGTTCGACAATCCGAAGCTCCCGTTCCTCTTCGTGCAGATCGCACCG
>JAGQOG010000026.1 GCA_020427695.1 Phycisphaerales bacterium | reverse complement strand
GGAACACGCGGTCCTGCTCCTCGTTGCTCAAACGGGCGAAGAGCGGGAGCAGCTCCGTGCCCGGCGCCAAGCGCCCCCGCAGGGCCTCCGCGGTCTCCGCGATCTCCCGCTCCCCGCTCAGGAACACCAGGATGTCCCCCGGCGGAAGCGACCGTTCGCGATCGAGCGCCACCAGTTCGTCCACCGCGTCGAGGATTCCTCCGAGCACCGTGGGATCCTGTTCGTCCGACTCTTCCCCCTCCACCGGTCGCCACCGCACCTCGACGGGGAACGTGCGCCCGGAGACCTCGATCACCGGCGCGTCGCCGAAGTGACGGCTGAACCGGATCGGATCGATCGTGGCCGAGGTGATGATCAGCTTGAGGTCCGGCCGCCGCGGCAGGAGCTGATGCAGATAGCCGAGGAGGAAGTCGATGTTCAGGCTGCGCTCGTGCGCCTCGTCCACGATGAGGGTGTCGTACTGGAGAAGCTGCCGGTCGCGCTGCGTCTCGGCGAGCAGGATGCCGTCGGTCATCACCTTGATCAGCGTGCCCGGCGACATGCGGTCCTGGAATCGGATCTTGTAGCCCACCAGTCCGCCCAGCGTGCCGCCCAACTCGCTGGCCACGCGGGCCGCGATGCTGCGGGCCGCGAGGCGGCGGGGTTGGGTGTGGCCGATGAACCCATCGACGCCGCGTCCCGCCTCGAGGCAGATCTTCGGCAGTTGGGTGGTCTTGCCCGAACCGGTCTCACCGCACACCACGACGACCTGATGGGCGCGGATCGCCGCGGCGATCTCCTCGCGGTGCTGGGCAACGGGCAGTTCGGGCGGGTACACCGGCTGCGGCACGCTCGCCGCCCGACGCCGATGCAACTGCTCGGCGGCCGCAATGTCGGCCTCGAGCCGATGCAAGGCCCGCGCGTCGCCGCCACCGGCGGTCAGGCCGCGCAGCCGGCTCCGCAGGCGATGGCGATCGGCAACGCTGCAACACGCGAGCCGAGCGGCGAGACTCTCCGGCGAGGGATCCACGAACGGGATGCTACACCGCACGGGATCCCTCCCCCACGGCTACCATCCCCTGGCACACGATCGGCACCGGGGCGCTTAGCTCAGCGGCGAGAGCACTGCCTTTACACGGCAGGGGTCGCTGGTTCGAATCCAGCAGCGCTCATTCGGACAGCGGACGGTTGGACGCGGTGACGGTTGGCCGGAGCGTCGGGACGCTCGTTGGTATCAGGTCTCAGGTTGTGGAGTCCCATGCACGACCGATGCCGGCTCCGAGGGCGGACCGGCGCACTCGCACGCGACACCCGCCCTGCGTGCAACCGCATCCTCCACCCGATACCTGATACCTGAGGGTGTCCGGGAATTCACAGGGTATCCAAGATCCACTTGATCCGTCCGTTGCGCCGACGGCGGCGGTGGTTGTAGCGGACAAGAAGCTGATAGGCGAACAGTGCCGTCAGCAGCTGCGTGCGGTTGTTGCCGAGCCCGCGATGCCAGACGCGATGCTCCAGATCGAAGAGCGTCTTGAACCAGTCGTTGAACGGCTCGACCGTCTGGCTGCGCCGAGCCAGGAGGTGCCTTCCTCGGGGAGTCGACGAGCGCTCGATCCGGCGGCGGCGGCGTCGCTGCCGACTCGTCATCGATCCGCGCGACGGTCCGGCGCCGCCCCCTCGCTTGTTCTCGCCGCAGTAGAGCCTCCGTCCCGTGCGCCGGCCCCGCCGGTCGAACCCGAGGGCCTCGTCGAAGGCGCCGTTGTCGTATCCCCGATCCGCCGCGACGTTGCGAGTTTCCTTCGGCAGGTGCGCGATCTTCGACAGGAAGCTGACGTGCTCGCTGACGTTGGCGCTGTCGGCCGACGCCAGCAGCGGAACGACAGGCGAGCGGGCTCCAGCGCTCACCACGACCTCGTAGCTGTACCCCTGCACCCAGCCGTGGTGCTGGCTGAACGTCCAGGTGGAGTCCCGGTCCACCCCGCCGAGGCCCTTGGGGACGGTGTTGCGCCGGCGGTCGCGGTGGTGCCAGTGCGGACCCTTCGCCTTGATCACCGACTTGTCGACGGCGACGGTCCTGGCGTCGACCATGCCCTGGCGGATCATGAGGCGCCCCTGTTCGCGGATGGCGACCTCCACCAGCGGCCACAGGCGCCGGTACCGCTGGAAGTAGGTGGATCTGACGGGGAACCCCTTCATTTGCAAGAGATCGGCCAGCTCGCGCCGATGTGTCAGGAGGAACCGGAACTGCGCCGACTTCGACTTCCGCTTCCGCAGCACCGCCACGAGCACCAGAACCATCATCTGCCAGTCGTGGTACTCTGGCGGCCGCCCTCGACCTCGCGGGCACTTGCGCTCGGCGGCCTGAGCGATCGGAATGGTCATCCTGACCAACGCCGCCAAGCACGTGCCCTCCATGGCACGTCCAGACATTGCAGGGCCTCCTTTGGGGTAGTGGCACAACACCACCATCGGAGGTCTCTGCGCTTACGCTGTCACGAATTGTCGGACACCCTCTGATACCTGATACCTGATACCTGTCACGAACTACCGCAACCTCGGCTCGACCGTCAGTGCCACGTCCTTCACGCGTTCCGCCATCGACGCGGGGACCACGAGGGTCACGTCCGCTGTGCGCACCACGATGAGGTCGCTGCCGCCGATGACGGCGATCGTGTGGTCGGGATCGTCGGACACGGCCAGCACGTTGCGGCTGTTCAGGTGCGCGGTCCGCGTGTTCGTGCGGTTGCCGTCCGCATCGGCGGGCAGCGTCTGGCCGTAGGTCGGCCAACTGCCCACGTCCATCCACTGAACGGCCATGGGCACGACGCAGACCCGTAGTTCCTCGTCCCGGGCCGCGGGCTCCATGAGGGCGTAGTCCACGCTGGTCTTGGGCAGGGTCGGGTACACGCGTTCCAGAACCTCGCGCTGGTGCGGCGTCTCCCAGGCGGCGGCGATCTGCGCGAGGCCGGCGTGGCACTCGGGCTTGAACCGGGACAGGGCGTCCATGACCGTCGCGGCGGAGAACACGAACATGCCGCTGTTCCAGCCGAAGCCGCCCTCGGCCAGGTACTGCTCGGCGGTGGTGCGGTCGGGCTTCTCCACGAAGCGCCGCGCTCGATACGCCCCTTCGAAACCCGGGATGGCGTCGCCCTGCTCGACGTAGCCGTAGCCGGTCGCGGCGAAGGTGGGCGTGATCGCGAAGGTGACCAGGCGACTCGGATCCGCTTCGACGAGCCGAAAGCCGAGGTCCAACCGGCGCACGAACTCCTCCTGCGGCTCGATCAGGTGGTCGGCGGTGAGGACGGCGAACACGGCGTTCGGATCGTGCTTCTGAAGGATGGCCGCGCCGAACCCCACGGCGTTCACCGTGTCGCGCCCCATCGGCTCGCCCAGATACCGATCGTTCGTGAGGGAGGGGATCGAGCTCACGATCGCCTCCCGGTATCGCTCCGCCGCGCACACCAGCCGCCGTTCCGGCGGCACCACACCCTCAAGGCGCGCGGCCGCGATCTGGAGGAGCGATCGGCCGCCGAGGAACGGAAGGAGCTGCTTGGGTCGCTCCTGTCGGCTCATCGGCCACAGTCGGGTGCCGGCACCGCCGGCCATGATGAGAGCGTTGCGCATGTGGGAGAGAGGGTGCGGTGTGGCTTGGGTACGAG